>NZ_JALNUM010000085.1:0-28528 GCF_026540795.1 Methylobacterium sp. GC_Met_2 | reverse complement strand
CCGAAGACGACGGCGCTGGATTCGGCCTCCGCGATGGTGCGCCCGCCGTCGGCCTTGAGCGCCGCCATGGCGGCAACGCCGTCATCGCCCATGCCGGTGAGTTCGACGCCGATCAGGGCCTCGGCGGGCATGTGGCTCCGGGCGCTGCGCACGAGGCGATCGACGCTCGGATGCCAGCGCAGGGACAGGTCGCTCCGCACCGAATTGACCGTGAGCCGGCCGAGCTTGCGCTCGATCACCACGTCGGCGTCGCCCCGGCCGATATAGACGTGGCCGGTCGCCAGCGGCATCGGGCCGACGACCTCGACGACCTTCAGCGCGCAGAGCTGGTCGAGGCGCTGGGCGAAGGGGCCCGTGAAGGGGGCGGGCATGTGCTGGGCGACCACCACCGGCCAGGGCAGATTGGCGGGCAGCTCCGGCAGGATTTCCTCCAGGGTGCGCGGCCCCCCGGTCGAGACGCCGATCAGGATGCAGCCATCGACCCGGGTCGCCGGCTGTGGGACCTTCCGGCTCACGATCTCGGTGTGTCCGCGCCGGACCCGGTCGACCAGGCCACGGGCGCGCCGCGGCTTGGCCCCGACCGCGGCGCGGACCTTCGCGATCATCTCGTCACGGGCATCGGCGATGTTAAGCGACACCGTGCCACCGGGCTTCTCCACGTAGTCCACGGCCCCGAGCTGCATCGCTTCGAGGGTCACGGCCGCGCTCTCGCTGGTGAGCGAGGAGATCATCACCACCGGGCGCGGGTTCGTAGTCATGATCTCGCCGAGGCAGGTGAGCCCGTCCATCTCCGGCATGTTGATGTCGAGGGTGATCACGTCGGGCGCGAAGCGGCCGATCTGTTCGAGGGCGTCGCGCCCGTTGCGGGCGGTCTGAACCTCGAACTGGCCGGTCTCCTCGAAGATCGCGCGCAGGTGTTTGCGCATGAGGGCTGAGTCATCGACGATCAGGAGCTTGGGCATTGGAATGCGAAAGTCTGGTCAGCGGTCAGGGTGAAAGCTGAAAGCGGCTTCACGCCGCCTTCAGGTCGGCGACCTCGTGCCGGCTCAGCAGCCGGTCGACGTTCACCATCAGAATGATGCGCTTGGCATCCGCCAGGTTGGCGATCCGCTCGACGGCGTTGTCGTCGTCCTGCGCGAGATCCGGCGCCGGCACGATGGCCGAGCGGGGGATCTTCAGGACCTCCGAGACCGAATCGACGATGAAGCCGGTCCGCACCCCGGCGATCGCGAACACCATGATCCGCTGGCGGTCGTTGCGCTCGGCATCGGGGAGCTGGAAGCGGCGGCGCTGATCCACCACCGGCAGCACGGCCCCGCGCAGGTTGACCACGCCTTCGATGAAGGCGGGGGTGCGCGGCACGTGGGTCAGCTGCTCGGGCACGCGGACGATCTCGTGCACCGCCTCGATCGGCACGCCGTACTCCTCGTCGGCAAGGCGGAACACGACGAACTGCTCCTCCTCGTCGGCCCGCGCCCCTTCGGTCCCGCCGCGCGTCTCCTGCATGGTTCCCTCCTCGACGGCCCGGTCGCCGGACAATTGGGTGGTGTCGAACAGCCGGCCGGCCGACAGGATCGAGACCAGCCGCTTGCCGCCGTTGAGCCGGCAGATCGACTCGACCTCACGCAGCGACCCGCCATTCGCGAGCAGCTCGGGCAGCGGATCCACCACGGCGCGGGCGACCCGCAGCACCTCCTTCACGGTGTCGGTGACGATGCCCACGGATGCGGCGCCCAGGGATACGACGACGATGCGGTTCTGTTCGCCCAGCGGCGCTGCCGGCAGGCCGAACAGGGTGCGCAGGCTCACGAGGGGCAGCAGCCGGTCGCGCAGATTGATCACGCCGATCAGATGACGCTCGGCGTTCGGCAATTCGCTGACCACCTCCGGCACCTGGACGATCTCCTGCACGTGCTCGATCGGCAGGGCGTATTCCTGGCCGGCGAGTTCGAAGGAGACCAGCTGGATCTCGTCGGAGGCGTCGCCCTCGGCCCGCGCCGCGGCCACGGCACCGAACTCGGCTGGCCCCTCGGCGTGGCGGCTGCTACCGCCGCCGCCGCGTCCCGAGCCGCTGCGTTGGAGCAGGCGGCCGAGATCGATGATCATGACCATCCCCGCCGACCGCTTGATCACCCCCGACAGCAGGTCGGCCTCGGCGCTGGCTGTGAGACCATCGGCGCCCTCGATCTCCCCGGCTTCGGCCGTGATCACGCTCGCCATCCGGTCGACCACGAAGCCGGAGGTGATCTCCTGGCCGCTCCCGTGACCGCCGGCGCGGTTGATGACCACCACCCGGGTCGCGTCGTCGTGGCCCCGGTCGGGCAGGGCGAACAGCCGGCGCAGGCTGGCGACGGGCAGGACCGAGCCGCGCAGGTTGGCGAGACCCGCCAGCGCCGGGGGTGCCAGGGGCACCTCGACCATCTCAGGCAGGCGGATGATCTCCTGCACCTCGGCGAGCGGCACCGCGTAGGTTTCGCGCTCGACGTGGAAGGTCACGAACTGCCGCACAGACGCGGCTGCCGACGGATCGTCCGGTGCGGCGGAGGCGGTGACATCGTTGGACATGTCGGATTCCGGACAGGGCAGGGTAGGGGCGGGACCGACCCGGCGGGACGGCCTTTGCGCGGGCGGCCTTTGGCAAGGGCGACCTTTGTCAAGGGCGACCTGCGCGCGGCCGCCCCCTGACGGTCGGCCGACGCCGCAACGGCGGCCGGGCGGCGGTGCCTCTTACTCCTGGTTCTGGAGCTCGTCGGCGAGCGAGGCGACCTCCTCGATCGCGGCGGCGAGTTCCTCCGCCCCCTTCGCCTGTTCGCGGGCGGCCTGCTGCGATTCGACCACCGACTGGCTGCCCTGCTGGGCCGCCGTGGCGATCTGATCGATGCCGCGCTTGGCCTCCTCGATGTTGCGCAGGATGATTTCGGAGCCCTGGAGGATCTTCCGGTTGCCGTCGAGCACGCCCGTCATGTCGTCGGCGGTCGTCTGCAGGTCGCGGGTGATCGCCTTGTTCTTCTCGACCTCGCTCGCGGCTGCCGCCGAGATCGCCTCCAGGTCGCGGCTCACCACCACGATCTGATCCTGGATCGACTTGACCAGATCCTTGATCCGCTCGGCGTTCTCGGAGGAATCCCGGGCGAGGTTCCGGATGTCGGTGGACACCACCATGAAGCCCTTGCCGAACTCGCCGGCCCGGGCCGCCTCGATCGAGCCGTTCACCGCCAGCATGTTGGTCTGGATCGCCACCGTGGTGATCGCGTCGACGATCTTGTCGATCTTCCGGCTCACCTGCTCCAGGCCGGTGATCTGCTCGCGGCTCCTGTCGGTCTCCTCGAGCGACCGCGTGACGCCGTCGACGAGCCCGTCCACCGCCGCACGGTTCTCCCGGAGCTGGCCGGTGATCAGGTTGACCTTGTCCAGGGCTTCCTGCGCCTGAGCCTGCGTGACGCCCGCGCCCCGCTCGATCTGCGCGACGGCAGCCGCCGATTGCTGCGCGGCCGAACTCTGCTGCTGGGCGCCCCGGTCGATCTGGCCGAGGGCCGTGGTGATCTGTGCGGCGGCCCGGTTGATCTCCTCCACCGCCGAGGACAGCTCCTCGGCCGCGGAGGCCACCTCCTCGGCGCTCTTGCCGACATCGGTGGCGTTCTTCAGCTCGTCGGAGAGCGCCGAGAGTTCGTTCGCGGCCTGCTCGCTCTCGCCGAGCGCGTTCGTCTGCTGCTCGATGGTCTTGAGCGATTCCTGGCAGGCGGAGGATTGCTCCCTCGCGGTGAAGTTCCCGGGGATCCAAAGGGACCTCGTAAGGTATTGCATAGGCGCAATAATTCGAGACGTGTTGTCCCCGGCCATCCCCTGGCGTTCCCTCAAATTCGCGATTACCATGTGGGTAGATCCGCGGGTGATGACCCCATGCAAGGTAAGCTAACAGCCCTCGGCGTGGCCCGATTGAAGAAGCCCGGAATGTACGGCGACGGGCTCGGACTCTGGCTTCAGGTGACCGGGAAGGGCGCGAAAAGCTGGATCTTCCGGTTCACCCTGCGTGGGCGGTCCCGGGAGATGGGCCTCGGGTCAGCCCACACATTTACCCTCGCGGAAGCTCGCGACCGCGCCCGTGAATGCCGCAAACTGACAGCCGATGGGATCGACCCGATCCAGGTGCGCCGTTCCAAGCGTCAGGAGGCTGCGCTGGAGGCCGCGAAGGCTGTGACCTTCAGGCAATGCGCCGAGCAGTACATCGCTGCCCACAAGGCTGGTTGGCGAAGTTCGGTGCACGCCGCGCAGTGGCCATCCTCCTTGGCAAACCACGTCCACCCCGTGATCGGCGATCTGCCGGTGCAGGCGATCGATACCGACCTGATCATGAAGGTGCTGGAGCCAATCTGGACGAAGCGGCCTGAGACGGCGACCAGGGTGCGGGGACGGATCGAACTCGTGCTGGATTGGGCCGCAACGCGGGGATACCGGGGTAAAGAGAACCCGGCACGCTGGAAGGGCCACCTCGCCAACCTGCTGCCGAAGCGGAGTAAGGTTCAGAAGGTCGCGCACCACCCCGCCCTGCCGTTCAAGCAGGTGCCAGCCCTACTGATCGCCCTGACGGAGCAGGAGGCCGTTGCGGCGCGGGCGCTCGAATTCACCATCCTGACGGCAGCGCGCTCGGGTGAGGTGATGGGTGCTCGGTGGTCCGAGATTGACCTCGAAGCTGGGATCTGGACCGTGCCGGCCGGGCGGATGAAGGCTGGCGTTGAACACCGGGTGCCGCTGACGGCGCCAGCCATCGCCGTGCTGAGGGCGGTACAGGGGCTAGATCGGGCACTCGTCTTTCCGAGCGTCCGCCGCGGTCGGTCCATCAGCGACAAGTCCCTGCGCACGGCCCTGGACACGGCGGGCGGCGCCAGCGTGACCGTTCACGGGTTCAGATCGTCGTTCAGAGACTGGGCCGGCGAATGCACGGCGTTCCCTCGGGATCTAGCTGAGATGGCGTTGGCGCACTCGGTGGGCGACGCGACCGAGCGGGCCTACCGGCGATCCGACCTATTCGAGAAGCGGCGCGCGCTGATGGATGCTTGGGCCGCATACACAGGGAGCGATGCATGAGCACAAACCTCCCGGACTATGAGCAGCGTCGCACGCTAATAGCAAAAGCGTTTTGCAACACCTTGAAGCTCGACGACTCTCCCGAAACCCAACTGCGCGTCTCTCTGGCAGCTGAGGCGCTCTCTCGGATGGTTGATCCGAAACTGACCTATCCTAACGCCTTCAAAGATCTGGGGGGCACGAAAGTCAAGAAAGAGTTGCAGCGCTTTGCTACACAGGTTCGCGCACTAAGATCAACTCTGCACTCGTTCCACCGAGCGACCATCGTCAGGCTTGCCGACACTCATATTATGCGGAGCGACCTCGAAGAAGTGCTGTACAATATAGAGGGCGCCTTTGGTCCGCTTGAAGATATCGCGGAGCGAATGGGAGCGATTGAGACCTCGGACATTGCAGCGCCGACGAGAGGGAAGAGCACGCGTAGAGCTAGAGCCATATCGTCGCAAGTGGCACTACAGTATAAGATAGTCCTCGGCAAAGATCCTTCTATTACAACGAACCCAACTGATAATTCGAAGTCTGGAAAGTTTATCGATCTGCTGTCTGCCGTTTTCAAGATATTGTTTGTAGAAGGCAGCGCAATTCAGCGAGCCGAAGAAACAGCAGAGCGCCTGAAAGCATGGCGGGACCGGCAAGCGGCAAAATCACCAAATCCCCCCTTTGAAGGGGCTTAGCAGACAGTCCTAGTATTCCAGCGTTCCCAGTCATTCCCGGGAACCGATCTAAGGAACGCAGCCATGAACGCAGTTGTTCAGGGCGCCGCAGGAGACCTGCGCGCGTCAACGGGGAAGCTTTTGCATCGTCGCCTCGACGCTCAGCACACCCTCAGCGTCAGCAACACCACGTTCCATCGGCTGGTGGAGCAGGGAAAGCTGAAGATCGTTCACATCGGGCGGGCAAGCTACGTCACCGACGAGAGCCTCCGCAGCTTCCTCAACTCTCTTGAGCAGGAGGCCGCGTAGCACGATGGCCCAGAAACAAGTTGAGGGACGGAGCGCCGGCCAGCGCTCACGTCCCTCGGATATGGTCTCTCGCCAGAGTGACCTGTCCGATATAGCACCCCACCGGCACCCCGCCAACGCCCTGACCGCGATTATGGACCCTCAAGGGTTCGTCATCACTGTAGTCGCCGGCCGCGTCGCGGCTCGCAGCTTCCTGAGGGAGGCAACGCGATGATCGGACGGCCTGACCTCACCCCTACGGCCTGCCTCACGTTCGATGCGATCGCGGAAGCGGCGAGCATCGCAGAGAGCTACGCGAGGAACGCGGCTGAGTTCGCCCTGATCCGAGACTCGCGGGGCGCAGCCTACTCGCTTAGTTGTGCCGCCAAGGCGCTCGCGACGGCGGCAACTACTGCGCAAAGCCTTCGGCCCGCTCCCCAGAATGGGGGAGCAGCATAATGGATCTTCGCTCCGCAGCGCGTGCGCTCGGTGGCGAAGTGGTTGGCCGGGGCATCGTCTGCCCCGGTCCGTTCCACAGCCGCCAGGACCGCTCCCTCAGCATTCTGTTCGATACCTCGGCGCCGGGCGGGTTCACCTTGCATAGTCATGCAGGCGACGATTTCGGGGTCTGCCGGGATCACGTCCGCGAACAGCTCGGAGTTTTGGCTCAAGTTGAGCCGAAACCCATCAAAGCGGTTTCCGGGCAAGTTGCCCAGAAACATCCCGAACCGATCAAGCGTGACAACGTCAGCCATGATCCAAGTTTGGATCGTGCTGCGCTCGCCCTGCGGATCTGGCGAGAGGCCCGGCAGCCAGCCGAGTCGCCGGTCGCCCCCTACCTCGCCCGCCGCGGTCTCGACCTCGTTGATAATATCCACGAAGTGCTACGCTTCCACCCGTCCTGTCCCTTCGCGGGTTCTCGGACGCCGGCCATGGTGGCGCTGGTCCGGAACGTCGTCACCAACCGGCCGCAGGCGATCCACCGGACGGCTCTGAACCTCGAAGGCCAGAAGGTCGAGGTCAGCGGCAAAGACCGTCTCGCCCTCGGGAGCATTCGCGGCGGCGCCGTAAAACTCACGGCCGACGAGGAGGTGACCACCTGCCTCGGGATCGGCGAAGGCATCGAGACGACGCTGTCGCTCCGGTGCCTGCCGGAATTCGGCGCCTCGCCCGCCTGGTCGGTCCTGAACGCGGGCGGGATCACCAGCTTCCCAGTGCTGCCAGGTATCGAATGCCTCTGGATCGCGGTCGACGACGATCCGGCGGGCCGGGGCGCATCCGAGTTGTGTGCGGATCGCTGGCGCCGTGCCGGACGGGAAGTCTTCCTCGTGCGCTCCACCATCGCGGGCGCCGATCTCAATGACATCGCCAGGGAGGTGCGGCATGGCTGAACCGGCCTATACCGTCACGCACCTCCGGCCGACCGCGATCCGTGCGACGCCCTACGTCTACCGCGATCCGGCTACGATCCCAGTTCGGCAGTGGGTATACGGTAAGCACCTGATCCGGAAGTTCCTGAGCACCACCGTCGCGCCCGGCGCTGTCGGCAAATCCAGCCTCGTGCTGGTCGAGGCCATCGCCATGGTGACCGGCAGGCCGTTGCTCGGCGTGCCTGTGCCGAAGCGCCTGCGCATTTGGTACTTCAACGGTGAGGATCCGCTGGAGGAGATTGAGCGCCGCGTCGCCGCGATCTGCCTGCACTACCGGATCGACCCCCGCGAACTTGAGGGGCGCCTGTTCCTCGACTCCGGCCGCACGACCAGTATCATCCTGGCGACCCGCACCAAGGATGGCGTGAAGCTCGCTGAGCCGCTGATCGAGGAGTTGGTCAACCAGATCGGCGCCAACCTGATCGACGTGCTGGTGATCGACCCGTTCGTCAGCAGCCACCGCATCTCGGAGAACTCGAACGACGAGATCGACCTCGTGGCCAAAGCTTGGAACCGCGTGGCCGAGGGCGGCGATGCCGCGATCGAGCTGGTGCACCACGTCCGTAAGGGACAGGGCACAGCCGGTGAGTACACCGTGGAGGATGGGCGGGGCGCCGTGGCACTGCTCGCCGCCGCCCGATCGGCCCGGGTGCTGAACCCTATGACGAAAGATGAGGCCGAGCGCGCCGGCCTTGCATCCCATCGCGGCTACTTCCGGGTCGACAACGGCAAGGCCAACCTCGCCCCGCCGCCCGACCGGTCAGAGTGGTTCCACCTGACCCCCGTATCACTCGGCAATGGACCGCAGGGATTGCTGGACGCCAGCGATCATGTCGCCGTGGTCGAGCCGTGGGACTGGCCTGACGCCTTCGCAGGCATCGAGGTCCGCGATCTCTTTGCGGCTCAGACAGAAGTGATGGCTGGCGGCCCATGGCGGCAGAGCCCGCAGTCACCGCAGTGGGTGGGCCTCCCAATCGCCCGAGCACTACGGCTGGATCCGGACAGCAAGGCTGATCGTCAGCGTGTTGGGCGGCTGCTCAAGACGTGGACCACCAACGGCATGTTCGTGACGGTCGAAGGTCAGGATGAAGCTCGAAGGACCCGCACGTACGTCGAGGTTGGCACGCTCGCGTGCTCCACCTCGGATGACAACTGAAATGGCCTGGATCTGCTCCACCACCACTGCTCACCCCTATAAGGGGGTGGAGCAGGTGGAGCAGTGGAGCAAAGGTCCTCAAGCGCTCCACCGCTCCACCTTGCTCCACTCCACCATTTGCAGGTGGAGCACCGTGTCAGAAAGCGGCGGGTGTGACGGGATAGGGCAGGCACAGCGAGGACGAAGCGAGCCGCTATCGCAGGGAATGAAGCGAGCGGGTCACCAGTACCGCGGTGCTGTGCGGTGGGATCTGAGACACGGGGAACTTGGGACAGCAGGCGCGCAGCAATCGGCCGATAAAATCTGGGTTGGGCAGCGCGACCCTTCGGAAACCCTAGCGGCGGAAGTACCATCCGCCCACGATCCCGAAAACTCGTTCAGTCACAGAGCGTTGGGTTTTCGATCAGATCGCTACCCACATCACCGCCCACGATCACGGGTGTTTCTAACCGGATTTGCGCCATGGCGATCACCAGCAAGCTCACGATCACGACCAGCAAGCTCGACCCGTTCTCCCGAGCCGTCATGCGCGAGTTGGAGAAGCGCGTCGCAATCGGGATCCCCGGCGACAGCGTGCATCCGGCCGAGAAGGGCGAGGCGCCGATCAACAACGCCGTGCTGGGCTACCGTTTTGAGACCGGCGATCCTGAGAAGAACCTGCCCGCCCGCCCGCACCTCGTGCCGGGGATCGAGACGATCCGGGAGCAGGCTGTCGAGCGGCTGAAGATGGCGGCTGCCAAGGCCTTCCTCGGCGACCTCACTGCCCCGGAGAAGGCCCTGCACGCCATTGGCCTCCTAGGCGTGTCTGCCGTCCAGCAGCAGATCACCGACGGCGCTTTCGCGCCCCTCGCCGAACGCACCATCAAAGGCCGGCTTCGGCGCGGCCGCACCGGCACCAAGCCCCTGATCGACACGGGCGCCTATCGCCGCTCGTTCAGCTACGTCGTCACCAGGCGCAACATCGGCGGCTCATGAGGCTGAGGGTGCATACCTGCCCCAGACAAGCAGCTAACTCCGTGCAGTCTATATGCTGCCATTGACCAAATGGAACGCCTAGGAACGCCCCGGAACTGCTAGGCACTACGTCCTATAATACTGGACTTAGAGCCTCGTTTCAGGTATAAGCCCAAGTCATGACTGGGCATGTGCTGAAATCAGCGATGAAGACACGCCATCCGGGCGTCAAAGCTGCTGTATCCAACGGCTCGCGCCTGCACCTGCTCCAGCTCGACGGGCGCACGCTGGAGGGCCGTCGCTTCGCCGATTTGGTCGAGGCGCTGACGGCGGAGCGTGGTGGCTACGAGGCGCTGGACACGGCCAAGCGGCAGGCCATCCGCATGTACGCGCAACTCGCGGTGGAACGGGAGCGGATTGAGGGCGAGCGGGCGTCCGGCAAGGCCATCGACTCCGAGGCCTACGGCAAGCTCTGCGACCGCGCCGATCGCCAGTACCGGCGCATGGGGCCGGTGAAGGCTCCAGAGCGTCCTGGGCTGCGCGACCGCTATCAGAGGCGGTCCGCATGAACCCGGCCTGCCGTCCCCTGTGCACCATGCGCGAGGCCCTGGCCGATCCCGCCATCTTCGGTGAGATCCTGCCGGGCGAGACCTGGGCGCCGTGGCGCGCCATCCTGATCGCCTCCAGGGGCGAGCCGCTGACCGATGACGAGCGGGTAATCTTCGCCGCCCTGACCGGCCGGGAGCGCGAGCCCGAGCACCCTGTCGACGAGCTATGGGGCATTGTGGGCCGTCGTGGCGGCAAGTCCCGCGCCTTCAGCGTGCTCGGCTCCTACCTCGCCGGGCTGGTCGACTACGGCGCCCTGGCTGCTCCCGGCGAGCGGGTGAAGCTGCCGATCATGGCCTCGACCACCGTCCAAGCCGCGAAGGTGTTCAGCTACGTGCTGGGCGTGTTCACGCACTCGGCCGAGATGCAGGATATGGTGGACGGCGATCCGACCGCCGACACGATCCGGCTGCGGGCGGGCGTGGACATCGAGGTCCGGCCGGCGAACTACAAGACGATCCGCGGCGAGACGCTGGCAGCGGCGCTCTGCGACGAGGTGGCCTTCTGGCACCTGGAGAACAGCGCCAACCCCGACACGCTGATCCTCGACGCCATCCGCCCTGGCCTAGCCACGACCGGCGGCCCGCTCTGTGTGCTGTCGTCGCCTTACGCCAGAAAGGGCGAGTTGTACCGTACCCACCAGCGGGATTTCGGGCCGACCGGCGATCCGGCAGTGCTGGTGCTGCGGGCTGCATCGCAGACCATGAACCCGAGCCTGGACCCGGCGGTAGTGAAGCGGGCCTACACCCGCGATCCGGCGGCGGCCTCGGCCGAGTACGGCGCCGAGTTTCGGGCGGACGTCGAGGCGTTCATCAGCCTGGAGGCGGTGCAGGCCTGTATGGCGGGTGATCTGCTGGAGCGGGCCCCAGCCACCGGCCTGTCCTACCAAGCCTTCTGCGACCCCTCCGGCGGCGGCGCCGACAGCATGACGCTGGCGATCGGCCATTCGGAGAACGGCATCGCCTACCTCGATGCGGTTCGAGAGATGTATCCCGGCGGCTCGCCGGACGCGGTGGTGTCCAGCTTCGCGGATCTGCTGAAAACCTACGGCCTGGGCTCCGTGACGGGCGACCGGTACGCGGGCGAGTGGCCCCGGGAGCGGTTCCGGGCGCACGGGATCACCTACGAAGTGTCCGAGCGGTCGAAGTCCGACATCTACCGCGAGTTCCTGCCGGTCCTGAACAGCCAGCGGTGCAGCATGCTGCCCGTGCCGAAGTTGGAACAGCAACTCGTCTCCCTGGAGCGGCGCACGAGCCGCGGCACCGGCCGAGACATCATCGACCACCCACAGGTGAAGAACGCGCACGACGACGTGGCCAATGCCGTGGCGGGTGTCCTCGTGCTGCTCGCGTCCAAGCCGTCGATCCTCGAACTTTACATCCGAGCGGCCGGAATAGGAGGCTAAAACCATGAAGCTCGACCGAAACGCTGTGAAGCGTCTCATCCTGAAGGAAGGCCCGGCGGCAGCCCGCTACCGGTTCGGCGACGCCATCGTGTCGGACATTCTCATTCGCGGCACCCGCACCGCCACCACCGATTGCGGCGACGGCCCGTGCTCCTGCGGCGGTCACGGCCACGTCCACCCCGCCCACAGCAACGATCATGAGGCCCGGCTGGCGGCGCGCCGCGCGGCCTACACGGATGCGGCCCGTGCCGGTGTCACTGAGGCCCGGCTGAAGGTCGAGCAGGCCACCCGGTTGCGCGCCTTCCTTCAGTCCGGCCGGAGGGCTCGCTGATGGCCTACCTCGACAAGATGGGGCGCGAGGGCGTCCGTACCCTTTCTGATGACGGCGAGATCGCCACGCCGGATCAGCTCGCCGAGCGCCGCGCCCGGATTGAAGAGCGTCAGCGGCGTGAACAGCCGATCCGAGCTTTACCCGCCCCGGAGAGTGATATCGGCGGCGAGGCTGAGCTTCGTGACCGGCTGCGTCTCGCTATTGCCGAGCGCGCCTTGCGGGACGCCGATCATGTTCGTGCGGTAGAGGCGGCCGAGCGCGGGCGCGATCTGCACCGGCAGGCTGTCGCTGCGGTCGGGGAAGCTTCGGCCGAGGTGAGCCGGATCGGCGACGACCTGGCAAAGCGGATTGCCCGCTGGGCCGAAGGTGGGCTGACCGAACTACACCCCGCCGATGCCGACAGTGGCGAGGCCCATGGCCGGCACGTCGCCGCGCAGTCCCGCGCAGCCTCGGCCGAGCAGGCGTGCATGGCTCTCACGGCGACTGCCACCGCCCGTCAGCAGACGGCCGCGGATGCCGGTCTGCGGGTGCAGCAGGCGGTCTATCGCGTCGTCACCCGGGAGGCCGAGGTGATCGCCCGGCGGGTCGAGGCGATGCGTGCCGACGCGGACGCCCTGGCCGGCGGCATTGGTCAGATCGGCATGCACTTCGGGCCGAACGCCGCGCTGGGTGCCCCCTACCAGTCCGCAACGGCTCGGCTGGTCGGTGGGGCGGTCCAGGGCGTCCGCATCGTCGGCTTGGAGACGGCGGCCAACCGGCGGATGCGGGAAGCGTGGGGCGCCTACGTGGCGGCGCTCACGACCGACGCGGACGCCCGATTGATCCTGCCGGAATAGAGATCCGGGCGGATGCCGGGGCGCCTTGCTTCTGAGGGTCGGGCTTCTGGTGTCGTTCGGTAAGCGCGGGCTCGTCACCTGCGCGGCGCCAAGTCGAATGGTGGCGCTGTCCAAGTAACCGCGACTGAGGAACAGGGACACTCCATCCCCAAGGTCCTCGCGACGAAGCCTCCGGCGCGCACGACGTGCCGGGGGCGCCTATTCGGGAGCGGCTATGACTGAGCAGTACCTGCGCAACATGTCCGTCGAAATCGAGGGCGGCGCGAAATGGACCTACCGTGGCGACGAGAACGGCGGGCAGGGCCTGCGCATGACGTTCGAGGTCACCATGAAGGACACCAGCACGCCCAACGTCGCACGCATCGGTGTCTTCAACTTGAAGGACAGTAGCACTCAGCCCGCGTTCTTCGTCGGCAAGACCGTCACGGTCTCGGCGGGCTACGTGACCGGCCAATCCTACGTGCTGTTCAAAGGTGAGATCCGGCAGGCTCGCAAGCTTCGTGTCGATGTTACCGACAAGGTGCTGGCGATCCTGGCGACCGACAAAGGCGAAGCGCGCAACTTCGCCGTCGTCAACAAGACCCTGTCGGCCGGGCACACCTACTACGACCGCGCCATGGTCTGCGCCGAGGCCATGAAGGCTCTGGGTGCCGGCATCGGCTTCATCGATAAGGACGCTCTGTCGAAAACCAAGTTTCCCCGCGGCTGCGCGCTCTTCGGCAATGCCAAGGACCATCTGCGCGAGATTGCGGCTGCCACGCGCACCTCTTGGTCTGTCCAGAGGGGCAACCTCCAGATCCTCGCCAACAAGAGCGCGCTGCCTGGCGGCGACATTGTTCTGAACAGCAGGACGGGTTTGGTCGGGCTGCCTATGCAGACGATCAATGGCATCGAAGGCGTCTGCCTGCTGAACGGGAATATGACTCCGGGCTGCGTCGTCCAGATCGACCAAAAATCGATCCAGCAGGCTGAGTATGATCCGAGTATCACCGGCGCGCCCAACAACGCGCTACTGGATCTCTATGGCATTTCGACCGACGGCAGATACAAAGTCTTTTATGTCGGCCATATCGGCGACACCCGAGGCGAACCGTTCTTCACCAACTTCATCTGCGTAAAACTGAGTTCCGGCTCGGTTCCATATGCCATGGCTCAACGCGGAATAGGGATGCCAACCAATGGGCAATGACAATCCCGACTTCCTCGACCCTGTAGCCTTTGACGGCGCCATGAAGGGCGTTCGTGCGGGCCTTAGCCTTTACGGCATTGAGGCCGATGACGAGATCTGCACGCAGGTCGCCGTATCGGTTCTCACCGGCTTTGCCATAACCGGCGGCCTTCAGCCGGAGAGCTTGGAACGACTGCGCGATCTTGTCGTGCGCGCCGCCACAGCCCGTCAGGAGCACTGACATGGCGCCCGAGTTCGAGATCGCCGGCCACCGCTACCGCTTCGACGGCATGCCGGCCCAGACCGAGACCCGGATCCAGCGCCGGTTCGCCCCGCTGATCGCCGAGGCGTTGCCGCTCGTGCTGGCCTCCGGCCCCCGCCTGGCCCTCCGGCCCAACATCGACATGGTGAAGATCGCCCAGGTGGTGTTCGGCGCCTGGGGGAAGCTCAGCGACGACGACACGGACATCATCGAGCGCGCGAGCCTGGGCGCCTTGTCTCGGGAGCAGGATGGCGCGTGGTTGCCGGTCTGGCCGAAGGGCGATCCCGAACCCGCATTCGCCGACATCGACGGGGCCGTGATGCAGCTCCTGATGGGCCGGGCGCTGGGGCTCATCGTCAAGCGGTGGATCGACGACGGCGGCGACATGCTCCCGGCCGAGATCCGGGCCGCCGCGCAGAAGCTACACTGAGGGGACGACCATGGCAGACAACTGGCTTTCATCCTTCGCCGTCGCCCTCGGGTTCGAGGTCAACACCGCGCAGCTCAACACCGCCAAGAAGTCGATCGCCGACTACGAGGCTGCCGTTAAGTCCGCCGAGAAGCGGATCGAGGATGCCCGGTGGGCCGGCGCGAAATCCGAGCAGGAGATCGCCAAGCTCACGATGGAGACGAACCTCAAGGAGGCGCGGGCAGCCCTCGCCGCCGCCGAGCAAAAGGAGAAGGCCGAGCAGGAGGCCACCCGGAAGCGGGAGGCCCGGCACAAGGAATTCGTTGCCGGCATGTCGCGGCTCGCGCTGGCCGCCGGCGCAATGGCGACGGCCGTCAGCTACGCGACCAACCGCGTCACGCAGGCGTTCGATAACCTCGGCTTCGTGTCCGCGCGGACCGGCGCCTCGGTGCAGAGCCTGAACTCCCTCGGCTACGCGTTCAAGCAGGTTGGCGGATCGTCGGAACAGGCGATCGGCGCGGTCGAGAGCTTCGCCAAGGCCATCCGCGAGAACAGCGGTGTGAAATCCTACGTCCAGAGCCTTGGCGTGGACATGACGGCCGACACGACGCAGCAGCTTCTGCAGACCGTGGAGAAGCTGAACGCGCACCCCTACGATGTAGGCTTCCGCGAGGCTGGCTTGGCCGGCATTTCGGAGGAGAACTACAACCTCATCTCGCGCCAGCTCGCGCAGATCAAAGCCTATCGCGCTGAGTACGACGCCACGACCAAGTCGCTGGGGGTGAACAGCAAGGAGGCGGCCGATGCCTCCATGGCATTCCAGCGCACGCTGACGCGCTTACAGGCGACGGTGTCCGCGCTCGGCGACAAGCTGATGGTCAGCCTCGCCCCGGCCTTGGGAGCCGTCCTGAAGAGATTTCAGGACTGGATCGCGAGCAATCCCGAGAAGGTCGAGCGCATCATGCGCGGCATCTCGGATGCCGTGGTCTGGCTCGCTGAAAAGCTCGGCGCCATGGTCACTTGGTTCGCGGGCAACGAGGGCGACGCGTTCATGAAGCGCTGGGACGCTTTTGCGGACCGTGTCAAGGCCATCGCTAGCGCATTCGAGACGATCTTCAGCGTCCTGAAGCGGATCGCGAGCGTCACACATCTCGGGACTATCCTGGGCGCCTACGACAAGACCATCACAGGGATCTTGGCTGGGCCGGCGGCTTTTGAGAAGGCCAATGGCGGCCCCGGCGTGGTCGCGCAGGACGGGCGCTCGCTGTATCAGCGATATGCGCCCAGCTTCATGGGCGGCAAGCCAGATCCGAATGCGCCTGCGGGGGCCGGTGGCGGCCTTCGCGCTCGTGCTGCTCGTGCGTTGCGCGGTGACCAGTCCGGCGGCGTGGCGGCCAACCCTGGCGCCTACAAGGACGTGCTGGACCATATCGCTCGGTCCGAGGGGACGGCGCGCCGTGCGAACGGCGGCTATGACACCTCGCTTGAGTACGGCCGGTATCTGCCCGGCGGCAAGGAACAGACCCTTACGACCAAGACGCTCGACGAGATCCTGGCGCTCGGCAACCACATGCGCCGCCAGCCGGGGAACCCGAATTCGTCGGCGATGGGCCGCTACCAGATCGTCGGCGACACCCTCCGGGATCAAATGCACAAGCTCGGGCTCAAAGGCACCGACTTGTTCGACGAGAAGACGCAGGATCGGATCGGGGCGAACCTCGCCCGCCAGCGCGGTGCCAACTCAACGGGCCTCCGTAATGAGTGGGCCTCGCTGGTCGGTGCCAACAACAGGATCGCTGTTGAGCTGATGCAGAAGGTCGACCCGAAGGCTTCCACCATGCCGCTGGAGCGGGTCGCGCAGTCCTCGATCCATGTCACCTCACCCAAGATCGAGGTGAAGGGCGGCGGCGACGGTTCGAGCGCCGTGCCGCAGATCCACGTCCCTGGCCTGCCACGCATGATGCAGATGCCGGACTTCGACCCCATGAAGGTCATGACACCGGTGCCGGGCGGCTCGTCGGTGGTGAACAACGGCGGCAGCACCAGCAAGTCGGTGAACCAGACATTCAATCAGAACACGACGATCAACGGAGCTGAGAACCCGCGGCAGGCTGCGCGGATCATGGAGAGCGCGTTCGGCAACATGCATAGCCTGGCGCTGCAAAACGCGCAGTCGGCGACCGTGTAGGTAGCGCCCCTTTAGCCTACCCCAACTGAGGGATGACGCGTCGCACAGCGCTGCACCTATAACCTCGACATCCCGAGACGAGACAAACTTAGCCTGTCCGGTTCGCCGGTGCAGGCTTTTCGTGGTCCTCTCTCAACTTCGCGATTGCGGCGCTAACAATTGCTATGCTGCGCTTACGAAATATTTACCATCAAAACAACAAGCGATGACGTGTAGATCAGAACGACGATTTTAGTTTTTTATTCTTCCTGCAGAAATTATCCTCGCGTCAATAATCTCTTCGCCAATTTTTCTACCCGCCACCTGAACATTAATAACAGACTTTGCCCAAAGAGCTGTTTGAATTACTCGGCCGTATTTTTCTCTGACAACCGCATCAGACAAAATGGCAGTAAGAATTCCATCTGATGTTGGCTCCTGCAATTTTACTATAAATCCACGCTCAGCTGTTCCATCGACTGCCAAGACCTTGTATGGCCTTCTAACAGTTATATCTTGCGGCTTCCGCCTCGTTCGCCTTGTGATTTCTTCGATTTGTTCACTTTGAAGTGTTGTTCCCTGGAGGGTAACACTACTTGCGCGATAGGAATGACGCACCAAAGAGTCAATCCCGTCTATGCTTTCGTCGTTAATCTCCCTCGCCCCTTGAATATTTTTGACGGCATCTGCTAATATTCTCATGTGTTCTGAAGTTTCTTTAGACATCTCACGCGCTGCATCAACAACGTGCTTTTCTCGTTCGTCTGATGATTTCTTCTCTTCAAGTTCCGTGTCTGATTTTTTGACGTTTTCGACGTGATCAAGATATCTGGGCACGGTGTACGCGCCAAACAGCAACAAAGCTATCAATATGACAAGAGAATATCGCTGCTTCGGACTCATGCCTTGCACTACTTTTTCGCCAAGTTTGGCAAGTTGCTTGTAGACGTCAGAGTCGACTTCTGAGCTTCCTTCTTTGATAGAAAAATTCAACTCATAAGCATCTTTTTCTTCGTTGGTCAGCCGACCAATATTCGGTTCTTTTTTTAGTACCTGGGCAACTGTTCTGTAATAGGAATTCTGATATTCAATTATGCCCTTCATTGTCGAAGAGAATAGACTTTGATTGAAGCCATCCCCTTTGAATGTAAATTTCGCTCTTACCCATACGGCGTGCGAAAAATCTAACTCGTAGTCGCGCGCATCAATTCGATCTTTGAGCAAATCATCCAGAGCTTGCCATGCCATTTCTTCCGTATCGAGGCGAATGCGGCGAGGGCCGTCCCAAATTGGCTGGCTCGAATATCCTCCGGGTGGTACATCGACCATACGCTTGCGCCTAAAAGCTGAGCTGTTTCCTAGCTAAGGCTCATTGGCAACTTTCGGTCTAGCATACAAGGCAATCAAGGCAGATTTGCCGCGCTCTCGTACCATTACAGGCGGGCCGTGAGACGTGCGCCTAATGTCTTCTCCTCTGCCCCCCGTCAGGAACGCTTCGCCTTCAAAGCTTCCTCGACGAGGCGGCGGATGGCTTCGGAGCGCCCTGGCCGATCCGGTTGCTGATCCGACCAAGCGTCGATCTCGGCGCGCATCTCTGGCGACAGTCGAATTGAGGTCGCGGGATCCTTGCCAGTGGCAGGACGCCCCCGCTTTTTAGGTGTGACCTCAATTGACATCAGCATCCTATAAAGGTACGACATAAAACGGGCCGGAGCAAGGTTGCAGCCTCTCCCCAGCCCTAACCGTGCAACGTCTGGGATCTCCGTCACATGGCTATCCACCACCCTACACCGCCTCTCAGCGGCGGTGAACGCCCGCGCTTGCCTTCAGCACAGGTAGGACCGGTCACACAGGCCATCCGCGCGATGCGGGCGGCCGATCCTGCTGATCGCGCCATCGCCGCCATCCAGGACGGGCTGGACCGGCACTTCGCCCGCCCGGCCAATTCAGTTCTGGGTTCTCGCCATTTCACACACGGCATCCGCGCCCTGTCCCGCCCCGAGGTCGAGGATCTAATCGGCGGCCTGATCGACCTCCTCGACGCCATGGACGGCGACACGGACCTGGAGGACAGCCACGACGCCGAGGGCAACACCGACGACAACGGCATCGCTGACTACGACGCCATCAGCGAGCAGGGCTTCTCTGGCTACGGGAGGTGCTTATGAGCATCGCCCGCATCGAGTGGGGTCAGATCCTCGCGATGGAGGATGACATCCGGCACCTCGTGCGCTTGGCAGACGTGCTGACGACGATCGGGTGTGGCGGCGAAAGCCTCTCCGCTGGCGGCTCCTACGTCCTCGGCTGCCACTTGCATGAGATAGGTGACCGCTTGGAAAAGCGGTTCGACGCCATCACGCCGATCAAAGACGGAGGCATGCGATGACCGCCTCCACCCGCCGCACGGCACTCGGCGCATTATTAGCACTGCCGGCGGCCTCGCTGCCTGCCATCGCTGGCGCACAGGCCGGCCTGCCGGACCGAGAGGCGCAGTTCCTGGCCCTCGCACCGAAGATCCTGCCGCTTGCCGTAGCCTTGAACGCCGCCAGCCTGGAGGTGCACCGCCTCTATGAGGCTGCGGGCGAGGCGGCCGGCCCATTCCCCGGCCGCGACAATGAGCGGGCGCATCGCGCTTGGGTCGAGCGTGGTCGGGCTGGTAGGGACGCCAACGGCTACCCCGACGCCTGGGCTGTCATGAACGCCGCCGACAATGCCCTGACGGCCCTCGTGGACGGCTTCGACACGGTCGAGATGATCACACTGCCGGCTATTCTGCTCAAGGCCTTGCTGGCGGACCTGGGTGAGTGGTGGAAGGAAAGCGTCGTCGCCGATCTCCAGCGATATGCGGAGGCTCAGCTATGCGCCTGATCTTCCTCCTGGGCGGCCTCGCCGGCCACGTCGTCGGCTTCCTCGGGCTTGGCCGGCGCGCGCTCTTGGCTTGGCTCGCTCACCGGGACCTCCAGCGGGCCACGGCCTTACTGCGGCGCTCGGACAGGCGCTACGCGGCCTCTGGACTGTTCCGGCTACGGGTGACGGTCAGCGGCGTGCCGGCGATCCCGCCGATGCCGGTGCTGTGCCGGTAGGGGGTCGCGAAAGGCTACCCCCTTGGCATCCACGCCCGCTGTCCAAGGGATTTGAGGGGCCACTAGGCCGCGGGCGTGGAAGGTCGGCTAACGCCAACCGGTGAAGCTAAGCCGAGCGTTGAACGACAGACTGATGACAGCCCTCACGAACGCCGCTCGCGCATCCGGTACGGGCGGTACCGTACCCTGCCATTTCTGGCCGTACCCATAAAGCCGCCACACGAGCGCGGGCTTAGATGTGGGTAGACAGTAATACTTGAAAGCTAAGGCTATGATTAGAAAGGACAATCCTGCTGATCACCGCGGAGGATTGCTCCTCGGCCGCTGCGGCGATCAGTTCCGCGCCCTTCTGCGCCTCGACCGCGGCCCGCTCCGATTCGGCCGAGATCTAGGCGATCTGGTCGGCGCCGGCCCCGATCTCGGCCATGGCGGCCCCCACGCTCTCCAGCTGCGCGGTGATCGCCCGGCCCTTCTCGACCTCCTGGCGAGCGCCCTCGGCCGAGCGGTTGATCCCGTCGGCGATGACCTTCACGTCCTCCTGGATCCGACCGATCAGCGCCTGGATCTCCTGCGCGCTCTTCTCGGAGGTCTCCGCCAGGGTGCGCACTTCGTCGGCCACCACCGCGAAGCCCTTGCCGTGCTGGCCGGCGCGGGCCGCCTCGATGGCGGCGTTGAGCGCCAGCAGGTTGGTCTGGTCGGCGATCCGGGCCACGGCGCGGACGATGTCGCCGATATTGGCGGCCTGCCGCTCCAGCTCGACGATCATCGTCACGGAGGCGGTCTGACGCTCGGCCGCCGTGGCGATCGAGCCGATGCTGAGCCGGATCTGTTGGCTCACGCCGGCGATCAGGCCCTGCAGCGCCTCCGTCTTCTCGCGGGAGGCCTCGGCCTCGGTGCGGGCGGTGGTGATCGCGTCCGAGACCGTGGTCACGGCGCGCTGCGACTCCTCCGAGGCGCCGGCCGCCTCCTCGGCCCCGGCGGCGATCTGCTCCATGGCCTTGCGCAGCTCCTCCGCCGCGGAGGACGCCTCGGCGATGCCGCTGGCGAGCTGCGTCGTTGCGGCGGCAATGCGCTCGGCCGCCTTCTGCTGCTTGGCGAAGGTCCGGGCCCGGCGCCGATTCTCCTCGTTCAGCCGCCCGAGCTGGGTGGGAGTGGCCTGCTCGTTCTTACGCACCAAGGTTTGCGGGCCCGACAGGGCGGCTTTTTTCACGAGAGCCATGACGTCTTTCCGCTCATCTCAGGTTTGGGCCGCACGCCAGCGACAACCGCACAGAACGATTGCTTGGCCGAGGTCATACGAAGTCGCAAGTTTCAAATCAATAAACGATCTGCGTTTTTTTCAGATTGATGCATAGACGATTTCGCAATGCTCAACTATAAAAGTCCATTCCTCTACTATAAAATCTATTCTCTTGAATATAAGACGACATTAGACTACATAATCATATCTGAATTGCACTATCGGAAAAATAGTCAGCTCAATATGATCCAGCGACCCCGAACACCGCACTGATGGATTTCGTGCGCGGTCGCCCAGCACTGATGAGAGCCCAGGTTGATCCCTGCTGGGGACCGCGCCACCGGGGATTTGCGGCACCGGGCGATGCCGACGATGTCTCGAATCGACGGATCGTGTCCGATTCTCGACGGCCCGCACGACCGCGCGATCATGACCCCATGCGTTCGCCGCCTTGGACCAGACGGACGACGTTCGCGATGCGCGGCATCGCCCGGGCGTTCGGCAATCGGATCGGCAATTATGTGGCGACGATTGTCGTGACCGCCTGGGAGGACGACATCGACCGTGCGCAGGCGCATCGGGTCTTGAGCGGCGAGCAGACCGCCGACACGGCGGTGCTCCTCGACACGCCGGCCGCCGTGCCCCAAACGGCCTGAACGCCGCCGGAGACCGCCATGACCGAGACACCCTACAATCCGCCCTGCGGGGGCCTGCCGGCGCAGACGGCGCTGATGACCGGCCGCGCGGTCTTTACGGAAGCCTACGCGGTGATCCCGCGGGGCGTGATGAGCGACATCGTCACGAGCTTCCTGCCGTGCTGGCACGGGACCCGCGCCTGGATCCTGGCGCGGCCCCTGTCGGGCTTCGCCGAGACCTTCGCCCAGTACCTCGTGGAGGTCGCCTCCGGCGGCGGCAGCGAGGCCCCCGAGCCCGATCCCGACGCCGAGGGCGTGCTGTTCGTGGTCGGAGGGACCCCGAGCCTGGATCTTGCGGGCAGGACCCATAGCCTGCGCCCCGGCAGCTATGCGTACCTGCCGCCGGGCGCGCCGTGGCGACTGCACAACGCGAGCGCCGAACCGAGCCGGTTCCACTGGATCCGCAAGCGCTACGAGCCCGCGCCGGGCCTTGGCGTACCGGAGGCCATCGTCACCCACGAGAGCGCGATCGAACCGGCCGCCATGCCCGGCACCGACGGCGCCTGGGCCACGACCCGCTTCGTCGCGTCCGACGACCTGCGCCACGATATGCACGTCACCATCGTCACGATGCAGCCCGGCGGGTCCATCCCGTTCGAGGAGACGCATGTGATGGAGCACGGGCTGTTCGTGCTGGAAGGCAAGGCCGCCTACCGGCTCAATCGCGATTGGGTCGAGGTCGAGGCGGGCGACTTCATGTGGCTGCGCGCCTTCTGCCCGCAGGCCTGCTACGCGGGCGGCCCCGGCCGGTTCCGCTACCTGCTCTACAAGGACGTCAACCGGCATCCCGCCCTGGGCTCTCTGCGCGGGACGGGGCGATGACGAGGGAGTCCGAGGCCTGCTCGATCGCGGCCGAGCCCCTGACGGACGTCGCCTTCGCGCCGTTCGGATCGGTGATCGATACGGCGGCCGTCGCGCCGCGTCCGATGAACGGCGGCATGGCGCGCCGCTTCCATGACCTCGCGGCGATCGAAGTGGCGGGGGAGGGCGCCCGCGCGGTGATCGGCCTCGTGGAAGCCGAACCTTATCCCCTGCCCCTGCGCCTGAGCCTGGTCGAGCGCCATCCGCTCGGGAGCCAGGCCTTCGTTCCGTTGAGTGCTGCGCCGTTCCTGATCGTGGTCTGCCCGGACGAAGGCGGCCAGCCCGGCCGACCGCGGGCCTTCGTCACCACCCGGCCATTCCAGGGGATCTGCTACGCACGCGGCACGTGGCACGGCGTGCTGACGCCGTTCGGAGTGCGGCAGGATTTCGTGGTGATCGATCGCGGCGGATCGGGCGTGAACCTAGAGGAGCACATCTTCGCGGAGCCCTGGACTGTGCACAATCCGGGCACGGCCTAACGGCCGATCACGACGCGGCAGGCTCCGGCTCCTCCGCGAAGGTGAACACGACCTCGCCGGTCCGCTCGCAGAGCACGCTCACGGATGTCGCGCCGGTCTGCACACGCTGAACCGGGAGTTGCGCCTTCGCGTGGGCGACCGCCGCCTCCAGATCGCAGGGCCACAGCTTGGTGAAGCTGACTCGCTTCCCCTTCCAGAACGAGATCCTGTACGCCATCGCGCCCTCCATTTTCACCGAGCATACACACTGCGGGCGGAGAAACGTCCGCCCGCAGGGCATGGCAACGATGCGTGTCGAGCGGAGAGGTGCGCTGACGACAACCGTGAAGCCGGATCACGGCGCCGGATGTCAGCGGATCGGCATCGCCGCGGCGACGATGCGCTTGGCGGCCGGCGTTGCCGGGACGAGACGCGGGGTCGTGGCGAGTTCGGAGGCCGGACGCGCGGCGGCCGTGGTCCGAGCCTGGTCACGATAGAGCGGCGGAGTCAGGGTCAGAGCCTCGTCGGCCAGGGCGCCGGTGGTCGCGGCGGCCACGGAGGCGACCATGGGGGCGGCGATGAGGGCGGCGAGAACAAGGGGGCGCAGGGTCATGATCAATCCTCTCGATGTCCGGGTCTGGCCCGGCGTCGAGCGATATCTACGCTGCACAGCAACATGATCCAAACAGATTGGATCGATATGCGGAATTGATGATATCGATATACAATGCTGCCCGTCCCGCGTGTCGCGCGATGGAGGCAGTCCGACGCGTCCCCTCATACCGTTTCTGGTCGATGCGTTCGGTCCCTGCGTCCGATCCGGCCAGCCCCGGGAGGCGCATGATCCGGCGCAAGCCTCGCCGTCATGGATCTGACGTCGCCTCCGGTCCTATCGAACGTCCGGCCCCCGCGCGCGTTGAAGCGCGGCGGTGGCGACGGGGCCACCCGGTGAGGTACGAGTCCGGCCCGATGACCATCGCTGCACGCCCGGCCCGCTCCGGCCTCGCCCCGGTTCAGATTCCGCCGCTCCGGCCGGCGGACAACGCCCACCCGCCGTTCAAGATCGTGAGCTGGAACCTGCTGCGCCGCACCGGCGCGGCGGTCGACGACGTCGCCGCGCTGGTGGCCCGGGAAAAGCCCGATCTGCTGCTGATGCAGGAGGCGACCCGCGCCATCGGGTTCCTGCTGGACCGAATCGGCGGCCACTATGCGTGGGCGCCCCTGCCGGGGCGGATCCACGGGCTCGCCATGTGGAGCCCGACCCCATGGCCTGCGCCCCCGCGGGTGATCACGCTGCCCTCCGGCGCCCTGGTGCACCGAGTCTGCCAGATCCTCGACCTCGGCGCGTTCGGAATCGCCAACGTTCACCTGTCGCACGGGCAGATGCTGAACCGGCGCCAGCTTCGCCGGATCGTCTCCGAGCTGCCGCCCCGCGCCGCCGTGCTCGGCGATTACAACATCGTCGGGCCCGCGATGATCCCGGGATTCCGCGATGTCGGCCCCCGCCGGCCAACCCACGCGATGGTGGAGGTTCTGCCGCTGCGGCTCGACCGCTGCCTCGCCCGCGGTCTCATCTGCCACGACCACGCGGTGCTGCCCCGGGGCCGCTCCGATCACCGGCCGATCGTGGTCCATCTCGGGCCGGCGCCCGAAACGCTCGGGCCCGGCCGTTTCAAAGGTATGGCAGCAGCAGTCGCACGCCTGCGTCGCGCAAACGGATCGGCAGCGCGCGTGCGGCGAGATCCTCCCGGCTGAGCCGGGCCTCCATCTTGCCGCGCATGAACTGGTCGAGCTGGGCCGCGAGATCCGCGTCGACGATCTCGACGTTCAGCTCGAAGTTGAGCCGGAAGCTGCGCATGTCCCAGTTGGCGCTGCCGACGAAGCACCAGATGTCGTCCACCACCATCACCTTGGAATGGTCGAAGGGCGGTTCGTCGAGCCAGACCCGGACACCCGCCCGGAGCAGCGGGTCGAGATGCGCCCGGGTCGCCCAGTCGATGAAATGGTGGTCGCTGACCCGCGGGATGATCACATCGACGGTGATGCCCCGCGTTGCGGCCTGGGCGAGGGCGCCGGTGACGAGTTCGTCCGGCAGGAAGTAGGGCGTCACGAACCGGACGGTCCGACGGGCGCAGGCCAGCGCCTGGAGGATGACCTGCTCGATCTTCTCCACGTCGGCATCGGGGCCGGAGGTCACCGCCCGGGCGACGCTGGTCCCGGTGGGCTGAAGGTCGACGAACCACGGCGCGCCGTCGAGGTTCTCGCCAGCCGCGAAGGTCCAATCGACCGCGAAGGCGGCGGCCAGTTGCTCGACCACGGGTCCGGTGAGCCGGTAATGGGTGTCGCGGATCGGATGCTCGGGCTTCAGGGCGACGCGGTTCGCGTGCCAGATGTTCAGCCCACCCGTGAAGGCGACGCGCCCGTCGACGATCAGCAGCTTCTTGTGCGAGCGTAGATTGAGGAACGGCATCCGCCAGGGCAGGGCCGAGTGCATGAACAGGGCCGCGGGCACTCCGGCGGCGGTCAGGCGGTGGTAGACCGGCGCTCGGAAGTAGCCGCCGCCGATCCCGTCGATAATGACGCGAACCTCCACGCCCCGCGCCTTCGCCTCCGCCAGGGCCTCGCAGAACTCCCGGCCCGTGGGATCGTCGCGGAAGATGTAGCTCGACAGGCCGATGCTCGCTTTGGCCTCCCGGATCGCCGCCAGCATGGCCGGATAGCCCGCGTCGCCGTTGCGGAACATCTGCACGGTGTTGCCGGCGAAGGCCGGCAGGCCGGTGATCCGCCGGATCGCCCGATCGAGCGGCCAGAGCGCCTCCGGCACCACCGCGTCGTCGGTATCGGGCAGGTGCAGGGCGTCGGAGGGTTTCGTCCGCAGCCGCCGCGCCCGGCGCGAGACGCGGTTGATGCCGAAGGTCAGGTAGAGGGCGGTGCCGAAGATCGGCGACAGCCACGCGAGCCCGATCCAGCCCACCGCCACGCTGACCCGCCGCTTGCGCAGCAGCGCGTGGAGGGTGACACCGATCGCCAGGATGAAGCCGATGACGGCCTCGACATCCGACCGCATGAGGGCGGTGGAGTAAAGCCATCGCAGGAGCGCGTTTTCCAAGGTCTCGGCATCCGGTTCGCTAGAGCCGTCATTGTAGCGCGCTCTCTTGCGCCGAACCGGGGTCCACTTCGGCGAAGAGCGCTCTGATGACGGCGCCGGATATACCCGAAGGTGACGCGCGGTCTCGGATTAATCCGCGTTCGTGACCGGATGCGCCACTTCGGCTTCGACCGGCCGCTCGCAGCGATAGGGACCGCTGCCATCGAGGGCCGCGTACAGGACGCGGCCGCCGGACCGGATGCAGCGCGCCTTGGCCTCGGCGTAGGGCCGGTGGAAGCTCCAGATGGTGACCATCGGCCCCACCATGGCGATGCAGATGCCACCGAACACCAAGGCGGCGGCCCAGGTCGCACCGTTGCGATCCGGGCGCGGCGGACGCGGCGGCGGCATCGTTCCGTAAAAGGCCAGCGTCAGACCGAACAGGTCGATGGTGCTCATCAGCCGTTCCGCGTTGGGGCGTCGGGGTCCAGCACGACCGGCGCGTTCCCGATCCTAGGGCAGGGCGGCGCCAGAACCTACGCGAGCGGCGCCAATGGGCCTGCGTCCTATCGCGCCGGGATGCACCGACAGGGCCGGCGGGGTTCAGGGCTCCCAGCGGGGCGGGCGCTTGCCCAGGAAGGCGTTGATGCCCTCCTGGGCGTCGGCCATCATCATGTTCCGGACCATGACCTCGGCGGTGTAGCCGTAGGCCTCCTCCAGGCCCATCTCGATCTGGCGGCCGAACGCCTCCTTGCCGATCGCCAGGACACGCCGCGCCTTCCCGGCGATGCGGGACGCGAGCGCGTCAATTGCGGCGTCGAGGTCCGCCTCCGGCACGACGCGGTTGACCAGACCGATCCGCAGCGCCTCCGGGGCGTCGATCGGCTCGCCGACCAGCAGCATCTCCAGGGCGGCCTTGCGCGACACGGCCCGCGACAGCGCGACCATCGGGGTCGAACAGAACAGACCGATCTGCACCCCCGGCGTGGCGAAGCAGGCCGACTCGGCGCAGATCGCGAGGTCGCAGGTGGCGACCAGCTGGCAGCCGGCCGCGGTGGCGATCCCGTGCACCCGCGCGATCACCGGCTGCGGCAGACGGGTGAGGCTCAGCATCAGCCGGGCGCAGGCGCGGAACACCGCCTCGGTCGCTTCGCGGGACGGCTCGGCGCGCATCTCCTTGAGGTCGTGCCCCGCACAGAAGGCCGGGCCGGCCCCCTGCAGGATGACCACCCGCACCGCCGGGTCCACCCGGATCACGTCGAGCGCGTCCTGAAGCGCGGCCATCAGGGCCATCGACAGGGCGTTGCGCGCCTGGGGGCGGTTCATCGTCAGGGTCGCGACGCCGCCGGAATCGCTGCGCAGCAGGACCGGGACCTGTGGATCACCCGCGATCGGCGGGACCGGCGCAGTCGCTGCTGTCATGGGTCGTCTCCCGATGCCGGCTCGAGCTGGGGGGGCCGGCTTATCGAATCAGGGGTAGCATGCGGGCCGATGGGTCGCGACGCCGGCACGACAGGTCCGCGAAAGCTTCACCCCTCATGCGTCCGGGATCGCGCAGCGGACCGGGCTCCCCCCGGCCCCGCGGATCGATGGACGCTGATCATGATGGTATTGCCGTTCATCGGCTTCGCGGCGAGCGCGATGGCGATTCTCGCCGGGCGGCGCGGCACCGCCATCGGCCTATGGCTCGCCGCGCTGATCGGGACGCTGGCGCTGTTCGCGGCCCACGCCACGTCGACGCTCAACCTCGATTTCTGAGCGGATTGCTCCCCATGACGCTGCCTCATGCCCGCACGCTCAACGCCCTCGGATTGTTGAGCTGCTGCGCGATCCTGCTCGTAGCCTTCGGCTATCAGGTCCTGCTCGGTGAGCTGCCATGTCCGCTCTGCCTGTTGCAGCGGGCGGCGTTCGCGGCCTCGGGCGTCGGTTTCGCGCTCGGCGTCCGGTTCGGCCCACGGCCGTCCCATTACGGAATCGCGATCCTTGGTGCGTTGGCGGGTGCGGCCATCGCGGCGCGGCAGATCGCCCTGCACGTCGTGCCCGGAACCGGGGGCTACGGCGCGACGCTGTTCGGCCTCCACTTCTACACCCTGGCGCTGATCGCCTTCGTGGTGCTGATCGGGGCGGTGGCCGTGCTCCTCCTGATCGTCGATACCGACCAGCCTGCCACCCTGGCCGGGCCGGGCGCCGGGCTCTTCGGGACGGCCGGCCTTCTGCTGTTCCTCGGAATCATCCTCGCCAATGCCGTCTCGACGGCGGCGGAATGCGGCACCGGCCTCTGCCCGGACGACCCGACGCGCTACGAAGCGCTCGATGCGTGGCTGAAGCGCTAGAGCCGTGCCCGATCGCGTTG
>NZ_JALNUM010000084.1:0-28561 GCF_026540795.1 Methylobacterium sp. GC_Met_2 | reverse complement strand
CGGCCGTCCTCGACACCTTCGCGGTCAACGTCCTGACCCGCTCGATGATCTACGCGGTGCTGGCCGTCACGGTGGACCTGCTCTGGGGCTTCGCCGGGATCCTGACCTTCGGGCAGGCCGCCTTCTTCGGCGTCGGCGCCTACGCCACCGCGATGATCCTGACCGCCCTCGGTGCCACGCCGGCGGGCCTTGCGGCGGCCCTCGCCACCGCCATTGCGGCACCGGCGCTCCTCGGCCTCGTGGTCGGTTGGCTGTCCTTCTATCACCGCTCGACGCCGCTCTACGCCTCGGTGATCTCGCTGGTCGTCCCGATCGTCGTGGTGCAGCTGATCTATGCCGGCGGGGAATCGACCGGGTCCAGCAGCGGCCTCGTCGGCTTCGACGTGCTGCCCTTGGAGATCGAGGGCTATTTCCGCCTCGCGGCGCTGGTCCTGGTCCTCGTCACGCTGGTGGCCTGGATCCTTGTGCGCTCGGATGCCGGGCGCGCCCTGGTGGCGCTCCGGGACAACGAGGCGCGCTGCGCCTATCTCGGCCTCAACCCCCGGCGCCTCCAGATCCTGCTGACCGCGGCTCTGGCCGCCGTCGCGGGGCTCGCCGGCTTCCTGTTCGCCAACGCTTCGGGCGTCGTCGCCCCGGAGAATGCCGGCTTCCTGTTCGGCACGGAACTCGTGATCTGGGTGGCCCTCGGCGGCCGCGGCACGCTGCTCGGCCCGGTGCTCGGCACCATCGCCATCGACTACCTCGCGGCGAACCTCTCGGGAGACCTGCCATTCCTCTGGCAGCTCCTGCTGGGCACGGCCTTCGTCATCATCATCATCCTGTTGCCGGGCGGCCTTGCCGACCTCGTCGGCCGCCTGTGGCGGGTTCTGCCGATCGGCCGCCGAACCAGAGCGGCGCCGCACCTCGTGGCCCGGGTCGCCGCGCCCGAGGCGGCCGGGACCGGCGTCCCGATCCTCAAGGTCGAGAATCTCGCCAAGGCCTACGGCGCCCTGACGGTGCTGGAGGGCATCGACCTGGAGATCCGGGCGGGCGAGCTCGTCAGCCTCGTCGGTCCCAACGGCGCCGGAAAAACCACGCTGATGCGCTGCCTCAGCGACGGCACCGAGCCGTTCACGGGGGCGGTCGCGATCGGTGGCACCGCGATCACCGGGCTGACGCCCAACCGGATCGTCGGCCTCGGGGTCGGGCGCAAGTTCCAGGTGGCGAGCGTGTTCGAGAGCCTGTCGGTGGCCGATTGCCTCCGGCTCGCCCGGGCACCGCATGACGGGCTGAGCCCGGTCGGGCAGGCCGAGACGCTCGGCCTGCCGCAGGCCGCCCTCGACGTGCTGCGGATGACCGGCCTCGACCACCTGCTGACGCAGCCGACGCGCCTCCTCTCCCATGGCCAGAAGCAGGCGCTCGAACTCGCCATGGTAGTGGCGCTGGAGCCGCGCCTGATCCTGCTGGACGAGCCCACCGCGGGCCTGACCAAGGCCGAGCGCACCACCATCGGGACAGTCCTCAAGGCGCTCACCACCGGACGCGGCATCGCCGCCGTGCTGGTCGAGCACGACCTCGATTTCGTGCGGGAGATTTCTTCGCGGATCGTGGTGCTGCACCAGGGCCGGCTGGTTCTCGACGGAACGGTCGAAGCGGTGGTCGGCTCCGAACTGGTCCGGACGATCTATTCGGGAGGCGCCCATGGCTGAGGCAGCACGGCACGGTGCACCGATGGAGGCCGCCCTCGCCCTCGAACGGGTGTCGAGCGGCTACGGCGCCGTCTCCATCGTGAAGGACGTGTCCCTGTCGGTCGGGCAGGGGGAGATCGTGGCGCTGCTGGGCAAGAACGGCATGGGCAAGACCACCCTGCTCAAGACCATCCTGGGCATCGTGGCCCTGCGCGGCGGAGCCATCACGATCGGCGGACAGGCGCTCGCCGGCCTCACGCCCGCCCGGCTCGTGGCGCTCGGCCTCGGCTATGCGCCCCAGGAGCAGCCCCTGTTCCAGGATCTGTCGATCCGCGACAACCTGCGCCTCGCCGTGCCGTCCGACCGGATGCTGCCGGCGGCGCTGGAGCGTCTGTTCGGCCACTTTCCCTTCCTGAAGGACCGGCTGGCCCAGCGCGCCGGCACCCTCTCTGGGGGCGAGCAGAAGATGCTGATCCTCAGCCGCGCCCTGATGCTGCGTCCGCGCCTCCTCCTGATCGACGAGATCTCCGAGGGGGTGCAGCCGTCGATGGTCGCGCGCCTGCGCGGCGTGCTCCAGGCCGAGCGGGCGGCGGGCGTCTCCATGCTGGTGGTGGAGCAGCACGTCGCCTTCGCGCTGGGGCTGGCCGACCGCTACGCGGTGCTCAAGCTCGGCGAGATCGTGGATAGCGGCCCCGCCCGGGCACCGGACGCGCAGGCCCGCGTGATCGACCATCTGGCGGTGTGAGCCATGAGCGAACTCAACACCTTCTCGATCGCCGCCCGCTGCCCGCGGACCGGGCAGCTCGGCGTCGCGGTGGCGAGCGCGGTGCCGGCGGTGGGCGGGCTCTGCCCGTATCTCCGGGCGGGGATCGGGGCCGTCACCACCCAGTCCTGGGTCAATCCCTACCTCGCCGCGCGCATCCTCGACGGTCTCGGGGCGGGGCTCGGCCCCGATGCGGCGCTCGCAGCGGCACTCGCCACCGACGACCGGCCGGACCTGCGCCAGCTCGGGCTCGTCGACGGGCACGGGATGGCCGCAGCCTGGACCGGGGCCGGTTGCACAGCGGAGGCCGGGCACCGCACGGGCCCGGGCTACGCCGTCCAGGGCAACATGCTGACGGATCCCGGCGTAATCGACGCCATGGCGCGGGCCTTCGAGGAAAGCGCCGGGCACGATCTCGACGAGCGGCTGATGCGCGCCCTGGAGGCCGGTGACGCGGCCGGCGGCGACAAGCGCGGCAAGCAGTCCGCGGCCCTCAAGATCGTCGCCCGGGAGGATTATCCCTCCCTCGATCTGCGGGTCGACGAGCACGCCGAGCCCGTCGCCGAACTCCGCCGGATCCTCGGCGTCGCCCGGTGCCAGCTCGTGCCGTTCGTGGCGGGCATGCCGCGCAAGGACGGGCCCGCGGGGGCGCTGCCGGAAGCAGTCTCCGCGATGCTGCTCCGGCCGCCCGGGGAGCGGCCCGGTTCGGCGCCGGCCGACATCTCGGACCTCCTATCCGACGTCATCGGGCTGCCCCCGGAGGCAGCCGAGCGAATGGCGCACCTGCAAGCGCAGTTCGCGCCGGTCCTGGCCGAGATCAGGACCCTGCGCGCCCTCGACCTCACGCAGGTCCATCCGGCCATCCTGTTCGATCCGAGTCTGCCCTATCGCGGGGTGCCCCATGAGTGACGCCCTGTGGCAGCTGCCGATCACGGAGCTCGCCCGGCGGATCGCGTCGCGAAAACTGTCGAGCGTCGAACTCGTCGGCGCCGCGCTCGACCGGATCCGGCGCCTCGACGGCGACCTCCAGAGCTTCGTGGCCCTCTCGTCCACCGCCCTCGACGCGGCGCGCGCCGCCGATGCGGAAATCGCCCGGATGGGTCCGCGCAGCCCGCTCCACGGGATCCCGATCGGCATCAAGGACAATTATACGACGGCCGAGCTGCCGACCCGGGCCGGAACGGCGGTGGACAGCCTCACCTTCCCGCAGGAGGACAGCCACGCCGTGTCGCGGCTCCGCGCAAGCGGCGCGGTGATCCTCGGCAAGACGCGGATGCACGAATTCGCCTGGGGCATGGTCACGCCGCCGACCCGCAACCCCTGGGACCGCGACCGGGTGCCCGGCGGATCGAGCGGTGGTTCGGCAGCCGCGGTGGCGGCCCGGCTCTGTCCGGCGGCGCTGGGCTCGGATACCGGCGGCTCCATCCGGATTCCGGCCGCCCTGTGCGGCATCGTCGGCCTCAAGCCGACCTTCGGCCGGATCGGCCGCTCGGGGATCGTCCCGCATTCCTGGTCCCTCGACCATGCCGGTCCGCTGACCCTGACGGTGGCCGATGCGGCGCTCCTGCTGCAGATCCTCGCCGGCCCCGATCCGGGCGATCCGGCCGCCGCCGCGGTCCCGGTGCCGGATTACGGGGCCGGACTCGACCAGACGCTGCAGGGCCTGCGGGTCGCGGTGATCCGCAACCACTTCTTCGAGATCATCGACGACGACGTCTTCGAAGCAGTCGAGGCGGCGATCCGGTTCTTCGCCGGGCAGGGCTGCACGGTGCGGGACGTCGCGGTGCCGTCTTTGCGGTTCGGGCTCGGCGCAATCTACGCCATCGAGCTGGCCTCCTCGACGGCCTACCACGACCGGAATCTGGCGCAGGGCCACGTCGCGGGCTTTGCGGAGGATGTCCGCGACCTCGTGGAGATGGGCCGCTTGGTGACCGGCCCGGACTACCTGCGGGCCGAGCAGGCGCGGGCGTTGATCATGGCCGAGATGGCCGCCGTGCTGGAGGAGGCCGATGTGATCGTCACCCCCACCGCACCCCTGACCGCATGGCGGGCCGACGAGACCTCCGTCACGATTGCCGGGCGGCGGGAGAGCGTTTTGGCGGCGTCCTGGCGCCTGACCTACCCGTTCAATCTCACCGGGCTCCCGGCGATCGCGGTGCCCTGCGGCTTCGACCGGCGATCCCTGCCGATCAGCCTGCAGATCGCCGCGCGGCCTTTCGCCGAGGCCCTGCTCCTGCGGTTCGCACATCAGTACGAGCGGGCGCATGACTGGTGGCGCCGGATCCCTCTTGCGCCGGATCCGTGACGCCGGCGCAGGCGCGCCTCAAGGCCTGGACCGTCCCGCGAGGGATTTCAGTGCGGCGATGAGTTGTTTCTCGAAAAGCGGCGCCGAGCCGTCGTAAAACTCCGGGTCGAATGCATGTTTCGCGTTCATGACCGAGGACGCGCTCTGCACCGCGATCGGGCGACTTGCCTCGCCAAACGGGCCTGAGCCGGACCCGCCATAGCCGTCGTTGCAAGCGTGGCGGGCGCGGCGGATTTCATCCTTATTCGACCCATCGATCCACCGCATCGTGGAAGGCTACAGGCTGCTGGGGCCGCGAAAATCCTCATGCCGCGCCGAGAAAATTATGGTCTCCCGCACAAAGACTGCGCCGGATCGCCCTTGAACAGACGGTGTAAGCGACCGCAGCCGGCACGATCGGGCACGACGGTGACGGGCACGGCTTTTTGGAGGACACATAGCACCAAAGTAGACCGTATTTTTCCCGTATTACATAATATTGGAAAGCAACATTCAGCCTAAGTTTTGTAAAATGTTTGAAAATATCGGGGTAATTAGCAGCCGTTGTACAGAACCGATCGATCTTCCACTTTAAATGATACCATCTGGCCCCGGTTTTGCTTTGCATTCCGCGCCCTTGACTCATCCGAAATAGGAGGCGGCAAGCGAGATGGCAGAGGCATCGGGTTTGAGTCGGCGAAAGCTGATCGCCATGATCGGGGCGGCCGCCGGAAGTGCAGCTGCCTATCAGGTCATGACCAGCCTCGGGTTCGCCGAGGAATCGCCCTATCGTGGTCCGATCCGGCTCGACGGCGATCCCAAGGGCGCCTCGGTCCTGATCCTGGGGGCCGGCCTCGCGGGCATGACGGCCGCACTCGAGTTGCACCGGGCCGGGTACCAAGTCCAGATCCTCGAATACAACATCCGGGCCGGCGGCCGGAACTGGTCACTGCGAGGCGGCGATACCTACACCGAACTGGGCGGCGCCGTGCAGCGCTGCGAGTTCGAGACCGGCCTCTATCTCAATCCCGGCCCGTGGCGGATCCCCTATCACCACCACGGCGTCCTCGATTACTGCCGACGCCTCGGGGTCGCCCTGGAGCCGTTCATTCAGCTCAACCACAACGCCTATGTCCACAACACAACGGGCTTCGGGGGGGCGCCGCAGCGAATCCGCACGGTCAAGACCGATTTCGACGGCGCCACCGCGGAGCTTCTGGCCAAGGCGACCCGTAAGGGCGCGCTCGACGCGCAGGTATCCAAGGACGATCAGGAGATCCTCATCGAGGCCCTGCGGTCGCTCGGCGGCCTGGACAAGGATCTCACCTATCGCGCCGGTGACGCGTCATCGGAGTTCCGCGGCTACGCCCGCGATCCCGGCGGCGGGCTCTCGGCGCGCCCGGTCGACGGCGCGCCGATGGGACTCCACGACATCCTGACCTCGCGGCTGTGGCGCGGCCTGCAGAACTTCCTGCTGTACGAGTTCCAGACCACGATGTTCCAGCCGGTCGGCGGCATGGGCCGCATCGGTGAGGCCTTCGCCCGCGCCCTGCCGCCCGAGACCATCCGGTACGGCGCGAAGGTGATCGAGATCGCCCAGGACGGTCACAGCGTCACGGCCACCTACCAGGATACGCGCCAGGGCGGCGCGGTCCGGCAGGTCCAGGCGGATTGGTGCGTCTGCGCCCTGCCGTTGACGGTCCTGAGCCAGATCCCGACCCAGGTCGGCGCGACGATGAAGGCGGCGATCGACGCGGTAACCTACGCCGCGTCCGTGAAGATCGGGTTGCAGTTCAAGCGGCGATTCTGGGAGGAGGACGAGCACATCTTCGGCGGCATCTCCTACACCGATCTGCCGATCCGCCAGATCAGCTATCCATCGACCGGCTACAATACCGGCGGCAAGGGCGTGCTGCTCGGCGGCTACACCTGGAACGGGCCCGGCTCCTACGAATTCACCGCCATGAGCCCCGCCGAGCGGGTGCGCCGCGCCGTCGCGTACGGAAGCCAGATCCACCCGCAATACCGCACCGAGTTCGAGACCGGCATCGCGGTCGCCTGGCACCGCGTGCCGTTCACGCTGGGCTGCGCCGGCGATTGGACCGACGCGGCGCGCGCGGAGCATTACGACAACCTCTGCGCCCTCGACGGGCGGATCATGCTCGCCGGTGAGCACGCCTCCTACATCCCGGCCTGGCAGGAGGGCGCGATCCTCTCGGCGCTCGATGCGGTTTCGCGGCTCCACAAGAGGGTCCTGGCAGCATGAGCGGCGTCTTCGTATCCCGAACGATCGCCGGAGCGGTCGCAATCGCACTGATCCTGGCGACACGCGTCGGCGCCTCTGCGCAGGAGCCAGCCACCAAAGCGGCGCTACCGTCGGCCGGGCCCGCGATGAGCGTCGGCAAGAGCTTCACCGCGGTTGGGGGCGAGGCTCTTTACGCCCAGGTCTGCGCCGCCTGCCATCAGGCGGACGGGGAGGGCGCGGTCGGTGCGGCGTCCTACCCGGCGCTCACGCATAACGCGCGGCTCGCGGCGGCGGGCTATTCGGTCACGATCCTGGTGCGCGGCCTGCGCGGCATGCCGCCGATCGGACGCATGATGACCGACACACAGGTGGCGGAGGTCGTGAACTACGTCCGCACGCATTTCGACAATCATTACGACGACGCGATCACCCCCGAGGATGTGAAGGCAGCACGGCCATGATCGGACACACCCTGATGAAGCAGACGGTGATCCCCGGCTCCCTGGCGCTCGCGCTGGCCCTGACGGCCGGGCCGGGCCGCGCCGCGGAGGACATCGTCCGGCACCCGATCCCGGGCTCGGACTTTCCGATCTCGGAAGCGATCGAGGTGCCGGCAGGCCACGCGACGGTCTATCTCAGCGGCTTCGGGCCTGCGGTGGCGGACCCCAAGGCCGAGAAGAACACGCTCGCCGCCTTCGGCGACACACGCACGCAGACGGCCTCGACCCTGGCGTCGATCGAGGCTGCGCTCAAACGGCAGAACCTGTCGCTGCGCGACGTGGTGAAGATGACGGTCTTTCTGGTCGGCGACCCGGCCAAGGGCGGCCGGATGGATTTCGCCGGCCTGATGGACGCCTACCGAGAACGGTTCGGGACGCCGTCCCAGCCGAACCTACCGGTCCGCTCGGCGCTCCAAGTCGCGGCGCTGGCCAATCCGGGATGGCTCGTCGAGATCGAGGTCACCGCCATCCGGCCGTGACCGGCGGTTGAACCGAAATTGAATTACCCACTCCGTCATTCCGAGGCCGCTTGCGGACCCTGGAATGCGGAGCGGGCGACGGGATTACATTTACAGTTTCGTTTGCGCGAGGTTCTGAGGCTCTTCATCGCCAAGATTTGCGCCTCATGGACCTCGCAAACCGCGATCGAGGCGACGCGCCATTTGGCTATTGCATGCTTGTCGCCATGCCGTAGCCTCATCCGGCCCGGTCCGGTCGTCGCGCGGCCGTCCCGTCAGACGATGCCGCCGCCACCGCCCCGGGCGGCCGGTCGCGCGGCGGCGACCTTGGCGCGGTAACCGCTGTCCCGGTAGGCGGTGATCGGGTCGATCGCGCCGCCGGAATCCAGACGGGCCCGCGCCAGGATCGGCCCGACATCCGTGCGGAAGGCCGCCTTCAGCGTCTCCGAGGCCATCAGTGCGTCGTTGTCCTCCTGGTAGCCGGCGAGCGCCGCCCGGTCGACCAGCAGGGCCTGGGCGTAAGCGCGGCGGATCTCGTCGGCCGAGCGGATCAGGCTCTCGATCGGGTCGGTCACGTTGTGGGACTGGTCGATCATGTAGGCCGGGGCGTCGCCGCTTTCGCCGAGATCGACCAGCTCGTTGAACACCAGGAACAGGCGGAACGGATCGATCGAGCCGGCATCGAGGTCGTCGTCGCCGTATTTCGAATCGTTGACGTGGAAGCCGCCGAGCTTGCCGGCGTGGGCCAGCCGCGACACGATCATCTCGATGTTCACGTTCGGCGCGTGGTGCCCGAGATCGACCAGGCAGGCCGCCTTCGGGCCGAGCGCCTGGGCGGTGACCAGGCTCGTCCCCCAATCCTGCACCACGGTGGCGTAGAAGGCCGGCTCGTACATCTTGTGTTCGGAGAACAGCCGCCAGCCCTCGGGGAGCGCCGCGTAGATCTCCTGCATCGAGGCGAGATAGCGCTCGAAGGCCCGGCCCATATGGCTCTGGCCCGGAAAATTCGCGCCGTCGCCGATCCACACGGTCAGCGCCTTCGAGCCCAAAGCCTCGCCGAGGCGGATGCAGGCGATGTTGTGCGTCACCGCCTGCGCGCGCACGGCCGGATCGACATGGCTGAGCGAGCCGAACTTGTAGGACAGGGGATGGTCCGGATCGCCCGGATGATCCTGGAACGTGTTGGAGTTCATCGCATCGAAGCCGAGCCCTAAGGCCTCTGCCCGGGCGCGCAGCTCGCCGGGGGGCGCCGTGTCCCACGGGATGTGCAGCGAGACGGCCGGGGTGGCGCGGCCGAGTTGCTGGATCACCGCGCAATCGTCGAGCTTCTCGGCGATGCCGCGCGGCTCACCGGGGCCGGGGAAGCGCGCGAAGCGCGTCCCGCCGGTGCCGACGCCCCAGGAGGGGATTGCCACCGTGAAGGCCGCGACCTGCGCGGTCACGGCCGCGATGTCGAGGCCCTGGCGGGCGAGGCGCTGGCCGAGGGCGTCGTAATCCTCGGACAAGGTCCGGGTGAGGGCCGCGTTGTGGGCGGCGATCCGGTCGGGGTCGATCGGCAGGTTGGTCATGATGCGCGCTCCGGTCCCGTCACCGCGTGAAGGACTGGGCGTTGCCCGCATCGACGTTGAGGATGTTGCCGGTCGACTTGGCCGAGAGGTCGGAGGCCAGGAAATACACCGCCTCGGCGATGTCCTCCGGCAGCACCGAGCGCTTCAGCAGGGAGCGCTGGCGGTAATGCTCCTCCAGGGCGTCGCCCTCCAGGCGGTAGGCGGCGGCGCGCTGCTCGCGCCATTCGCCGGTCCAGATCTTGGAGCCGCGCAGCACCGCGTCCGGGTTGACGACGTTGACGCGGATGCCGGCCTCCGCGCCCTCCAGCGCGAGGCAGCGGGCGAGGTGGATCTCCGCCGCCTTGGCGGTGCAGTAGGCCGAGGCGTTCGGCGAGGCGGCGAGCCCGTTCTTGGAGGCGACGAACACCACGGCGCCGCCGAGCCCCTGCCGCCGCAGCAGCCGGAAGGCCTCCCGCGAGACGAGGAAATAGCCCTTGGCCAGGATGTCCATGTTCCGGTCCCACAGGGCGAGGCTCGTGGTCTCCACCGGCTCCGAGGAGGCGATGCCGGCGTTGGACACCACGATGTCGAGGCCTCCGAATTCCAGCGCGGCGGCCGAGAACCCGTCGGCGACGGCGGCCTCGTCGGTCACGTCGAGCGTCACGCTCCGGATCGGGTCGCGGCCATGGGCCTTCACGAAGCCGGCCTCGCCCTCGCCCAGCGCCCCGGCGTCGATGTCGGCGAGCAGAACGCAGGCGCCCTGGTCGATCAGCTGCGCCGCCACCGCACGGCCGATCCCGCCGGCGCCGCCGGTCACCAGCGCGACACGGCCGGCGAGGCTCTTGGGCTTGGGCATGCGCTGGAGCTTGGCTTCCTCCAGCAGCCAGTACTCGATGTCGAACGCCTCCTGCTCGGGCAGGCCGACATAGGTGTCGACCGTCGAGGCCCCACGCATCACGTTGATGGCGTTGACGTAGAACTCGCCGGCGATGCGCGCCGTCGCCTTGTCGCGCGCGAAAGTGATCATGCCGACGCCGGGCACGAGGTACACGACCGCGTTGGCGTCCCGCATGGCCGGGCTGTCGGGGTGGCGGCAGCGGTCGTAATAGGCCGCGTAATCCGCCCGGTAGGCCGCGATGGCCTCATCGAGGGTCGCCAGGATCGATTCGGCCGAGCCGGTCGCCGGGTCGAAATCGAGCACCAGGGGCCGGATCTTGGTCCGCAGGAAATGGTCCGGGCAGCTCGTGCCCAGGGCCGCGAGTTCGCGCAGCCGCTTGGAATTCACGAAGTCCAGCACGGCGGCGCTGTCGTCGAAATGGCCGACCTTGCGCTCCTGCGTGCCGATCCGGCCGCGGATCTCCGGCATCAGCTTGGCCGCGATGGCGCGCCGCTCGGCACCCGGCAGACTCTCGGTGACGCCGCCGCCGAACACGGGCCGGCCTTCCGTCTCACGGTCGAACCACGCGATCGCCGTGTTGATGATCCGCAGCGTGGTCTCGTAGCACGACCGGGCATCGGCGCCCCAGGTGAACAGCCCGTGGCTCTCCAGCACGACGCCCTTGGCGTGCGGGTTGTCGTGCGCGAAGTGCGACAGCATCAGCCCCAGTTCGAAGCCGGGCCGGCGCCAGGGCAGCCAGCCGATCTCGTCGCCGAAGATCTTCTGCGTCAGCGCCCGGCTGTCGCGCGTGGCCGCGATGGCGATCACCGCGTCGGGATGCATGTGGTCGATATGTGGATACGGCAGGTAGGCGTGCAGCGGCGTGTCGATCGAGGCCGCGCGCGGGTTCAACGCGAAGGTGCAGTGGGGCAGGTAGCCCACCATCTCGTCCTCGTGCGCCGGGCCGCGATAGACCTCCCGGAGCTGCTCCAGCTTGTCGAGGTAGAGCGTCGCGAAGCCGTCGCGCTTCATCGTGCCGACGTCGCCGCCCGAGCCCTTGACCCAGAGCACCCGCGTATCCCGTCCGGTCAGCGGATCCTTCGCGGTCACCTTGGCGGAGGTGTTGCCGCCGCCGTAATTGGTGATTCGCTTGTCGGCGCCGAGCAGGTTCGAGCGGTAGAGCAGCAGCGCCGGCTCGTCGAAGCCCGCGACCGCCGCCTCGTCCCAACGACTCTCAAGCAGGCCCTGAGCGGCGTGCGACATGGTCCCCTCCCGATTTTTTATGATGATTCCGGTAGCAACCGACGGCGAAGCCCCCCAATCCGCCGGCTGCCGTCAGGACATTGGCAGGACCGATCATAAACTTTCAATAAACTTCATGATGGCGCTTGTTTGCGACGCAACATGAACGATTTTGCACGAAACTGTTGACGCGGGGGCGGCGAGGTGTTTGGATCATGACAGGAGGAAACGATGCATGAGCGCGAACGCCACCGCATCATTCTGGCTCTGCTGAGGGAGCGCGGGGTGGCGACCGTCCAGGCCATCGCGGCGGCGACCGGCGGGTCCGAGGCGACCGTGCGGCGCGACCTGACGGCCCTGGCGGATCAGGGTGAGCTGAAGAAGCTGCGCGGCGGTGCGGAGGCGCTCCACGCGCCGGCCCATCCCGCCCTGAGCGTCGTGCCGCTGGCGACACCCATCGGCAATACGGGGCCGAACATCCTGGAGAAGCGGGCCATCGCCCGGGCCGCCGTGGACCTCTGCGCCGAGGGGGATTCGATCATCATCAACGGCGGCACCACGACCTTCCAGATGGTGCACGCGCTGGGCGGCCTGAAGCTGCAGGTCCTGACCAACTCGTTCTCGGTGGCCGATCATCTGCTGCGCCACTCGGCCTGCGCCGTGATGGTGCCCTCGGGCACGATCTACCGGGAGCAGAACATCATCCTGAGCCCGTTCGAGGATGACGGGACGGTGCATTTCCGGGCGCGCCGGATGTTCATGGGCGCGATGGGCCTTTCGGCCCTCGGCCTCATGGAGCGGGACGCGCTGATCATCTCGTCGGAGCAGCGCCTGATGCGGCAGGCCGACGAGCTGATCCTGCTCGTGGACGCCACGAAGTTCCGGACCCAATCGTCGATGATCCTGGCACCGCTCAACCGGGCGACCCGGATCATCACCGACGACCGCATCACCGACGCGGAGCGCCGGATGGTGGAGGCTGCGGGCGTCGACCTGATCGTGGTCGATCCGCGTCAGCCCGCGCGTCGGAAAGAGACATCCGCGACTGCGTAAACGAGCAAGATAGCTCAGCAGCCGTCAGGATGGGACTAAAACAGGGGGGAAGACTGCTATGAAGCTGCTGAAGACGCTCGTCCTGTCCACGGCGCTCGCCGCCGGGCTCTTTGCTACGGCCGCGCAGGCGGCTGAAATCCGGATCGCCCTGGTGGCGAAATCGCTGGGCAACCGTTTCTTCGAGGCGGCCGCCAAGGGCGCCGAGGAGGCCGCCCAGAAGCTCGGCGACGTGAAGATCATCTATACCGGCCCGACCACCACCACGGCGGAGGGGCAGATCGAGGTGATCAACGCCCTGATCTCGCAGAAGGTCGATGCCATCGCGATCTCGGCCAACGACAAGGACGCCGTGGTCCCGGTGCTGAAGCGCGCGCAGCAGCGCGGCATCAAGGTGATCTCCTGGGATTCGGCGGTCGCGCCCGAGGGCCGCCTGCTCCATCTCAACCCCTCGTCCGATCCGCTGATCGGCAGCATACTGGTCAAGCTCGCCACCCAGGCGCTCCCGGACGGGAAGGGCAAGATCGCGATCCTCTCGGCGACCCCGACCTCGACCAACCAGAACACCTGGATCGCCGAGATGAAGACGGCTTTACGCGACCATCCGGGCATCGACCTCGTCGCGACGGTCTACGGCGACGACCTCAGCGACAAGAGCTACCGCGAGACGCAAGGCCTGCTCCGGGTCCATCCGGAGGTGACGGTGATCGTCGCGCCGACCTCGGTCGGGATCACCGCGGCCGCGCAGGCGGTCAAGGACGCGGGCAAGACCGGCCAGGTGTTCGTGACCGGGCTCGGCCTGCCCTCCGAGATGGCCGGGGCGGTGCATGCCGGGGTGACCAAGAGCTTCGCGATCTGGAACCCGATCGATCTCGGCTATTCGGCCGCCTATCTCGCCTACGACCTCGTGAAGGGCGCCAAGGCGGAGCCGGGCGCGACGCTGTCGATGGGCCGCGTCGGCACGCTGAAGGTCGAGGCCGGCGGCACCGGCGCGATGGCGGAGCCGACCGTCTTCGACAGCACGAACATCGACCGCTTCGCCGACGTGTTCTGACGGCCCCGACGGCCCCCTCTCCCCGCGTGCGGGGAGAGGCCCGCACGGACCTCGTCGTCCGTGCGGGAAGCGAAGCGGAGGTGAGGGGGTGGCTCCGGACGAGCCTCATCCGTTGAAGCCCCCTCACCCTCGGCTGCCGCCTGGCTCCGGCGACGACGAGGTCGCCGGAGCCCTCTCCCCGCAAGCGGGGCGAGGGGATCCCTGTGGCTATCCTCGGCGCAGCCGGACTCAGAAGCGATCCTGTCCCCGCGTCCCCGTGCGGCGCGGAGACGAAAACCACGGCAGCTCCAAGACCCCGAGGCATCTCGCGCCGAACGAGGCCTGCCGGACGCCCGCGCGCGATCCCCGTGCGCGGCACCCAACCCAAACACGGGAGCGACACGCCATGTCCGGCGCCCTGCAGATCGACCACCCGTCCGACGCCGAACCGGCCGCGCTCCCGCCGCCGCGCCTCGAACTGCGCGGCATCGTCAAGCACTTCCCCGGCGTGCGCGCCCTCGACGGCGTCGACCTCGTGCTGCGCCCCGGCCGCGTCACCGCGCTGATCGGCGAGAACGGGGCCGGCAAGTCGACGCTGGTCAAGATCCTCACCGGCATCCACCGCCCCGATGGCGGCGAGATCCGGGTCGGCGGCAAGCCGGTCAGCTTCGCCGCGCCGCAGGACGCGCAGGCCGCCGGGATCACCGCCATCCACCAAGAGACCGTGCTGTTCGACGACCTCACGGTGGCGGAGAACATCTATCTCGGCCACGCCCCGCGGACCCGGCTGGGCTTCGTCGACTGGTCGGCCATGCGGGCGCGGGCGACCGCTCTGCTCTACGGGCTCGACGCGCCGATCCGGCCCTGGACCCGGCTGCGCGACCTGTCCATCGCCCAGCGGCACCTCGTGGCCATCGCCCGCGCCCTGTCGGTCGACAGCGAGATCGTCATCATGGACGAGCCGACCGCGGCTTTGTCCCACAAGGAGGTGGACGACCTCGCCCGCGTGATCGAGCGCCTGAAGGGCCAGGGCAAGGCGATCCTGTTCATCAGCCACAAGTTCGAGGAGCTGTATCGGATCGCCGACGATTACACGGTGTTCCGCGACGGCCGCTCGGTCGGGGCCGGCCGCATGGACGCGGCCACGCACGACGACCTCGTGCGCCTGATGGTCGGCCGCAGCGTCGATCAGGTCTTCCCCAAGGTCCCCGCCACCCTCGGCGAGCCGGTGCTGGAGGTGGCGGGCCTGTGCCATCCGACCGAGTTCGACGGCGTCAGCTTCACCCTGCGCCGCGGCGAGATCCTGGGGCTCTACGGTCTCGTCGGCGCTGGCCGCTCCGAGCTGTGCCAGGCGCTGTTCGGCGCCACCGCGCCCTCGGCCGGGACGATCGCGGTCGAGGGCCGCAAGGTGGCGATCCGCTCCCCGGCGGACGCGGTGCGCGCCGGCATCGTCTACGTGCCGGAGGAGCGCGGACGCCACGGCGCCGTGCTGGCGATGCCGGTCTTCGAGAACGTGACCCTGGCCTGCCTCGGCGCCGTCTCGCGGCACGGCTTCATCCGGTCGGCCGAGGAGTTCCGGCTCGCCCGTCACTACGCGGAGCGCCTGGACCTGCGCGCGTCCTCGCTGGCGCAGCCGGTCGGCACCCTGTCGGGCGGCAACCAGCAGAAGGTCGTGATCGGCAAGTGGCTCGCGGCCGGGCCCAAGGTCGTCATCCTCGATGAGCCGACCAAGGGCATCGACATCGGCTCGAAGGCCGCCGTCCACGCCTTCATGAGCGAGCTGGCCGGCCAGGGGCTCGCCGTGCTGATGGTGTCGTCCGAGCTGCCCGAGATCCTCGGCATGGCCGACCGCGTGATGGTGATGCGCGAGGGCCGGATGGCGGGCCTGTTCGAGCGCGAAGGCCTCACCGCCGAGACCCTGGTGGCGGCCGCCACCGGCAACACGCAAACCCGGAGCGACCGGCCATGAGCGCGCCTCAGCAACCTGGCCGCGTTGACGACCTCGACCTGCGCGGGCTCGTCCTGCGCCGTGAGACCCTGCTGGCCGCCGCGCTCGTTCTCCTGCTCGGCGTGATCGCGCTCCGGTTCCCGGCCTTCGTCACCGCGTCGAGCCTCGGCGGCGTGTTCAACGACAGCGCCATCCTGATCATCATGGCGCTGGGCCAAGCCGCCGTGCTGTTGACCCGGTCGGTCGACCTCTCGGTCGCCGCCAACGTGGCGCTCACCGGCATGGCGGTGGCGCTGATCGACGCCCATCACGGCCTGCCGCTGGGGCTGACCATCCTGGCGGCGCCGGCTTTGGGCCTGCTGCTCGGCGCGTTCAACGGCCTCCTCGTGTGGCGGCTCGGGATGCCGCCGATCGTGGTGACGCTCGGAACGCTCACGATCTACCGCGGCCTCGCCTTCGTGCTGTCGGGCGGCGCCTGGATCAACAGCTTCCAGTTCTCGCCCGCCTTCCTGGCGCTCCCCCGGACGGAACTGCTCGGGGTACCGGTGCTGAGCTGGATTGCGGTCGCGGTCGTCGCGGCGGCCGCGATCGTCCTCGGCCGCACGGCGGCGGGCCGGGGCTGGTTTGCAGTCGGCGGCAACCCGACCGCCGCCGCCTACGCGGGGATCGACCCGGGCCGCACACGCTTCCTCGCCTTCTGCTTCTCCGGCCTCCTGTCGGGGCTCTGCGGCTACCTGTGGGTCGCCCGCTACGCGGTGGCGTATGTCGATCTGGCCTCGGGCTTCGAGCTCGACGTGATCGCGGCCTGCGTCATCGGCGGGGTTTCGATCGCGGGCGGCATCGGCTCGGTGGCCGGCGCCGTCCTGGGCAGCCTGTTCCTCGGCACGATCAAGAACGCGCTGCCGGTGGTGAACGTCTCGCCCTTCGCGCAGATGGCGATTTCGGGAACGATCATCATCGCGGCGGTGGCCCTGAACACGCGCGCCGAGCGCCGTCGCGGCCGCATCATCCTGCGGCCGGCCGGCCCGCAAGCGGCGGAGTGAGGCCATGGCGCTGCAGACCACCTCCCGGGTCATCCCGGACCGCCTCCTGGGGCCGATCGGGCGCTCCGCCATCCGCTGGGAGACGCTGCTCCTGGTGCTCGCCGCGGCGATCTTCCTCGCCAACGCGCTGGCCTCGCCGTACTTCCTCGACATCTGGAACCTGTCGGACGCCACGTTCAATTTCACCGAGAAGGCGATCATCGCGTTGGCCGTCGCCTTCGTGGTGATGGCCGGGGAGATCGACCTGTCGGTGGGCGGCACCATCGCGCTCGCCTCCACCGCCATGGGTGAGGCCGCGGCCCTGGGCTGCGGCACCCCGGCCCTGGTGGCGGTCGGGCTCGGCGTCGGCGGGGCCTGCGGGCTGGTCAACGGCGTGCTGATCGCCCGGCTCGGCCTGCCCGCGATCATGGCGACGATCGGCACGATGAGCCTCTACCGGGGCCTGAGCTACCTCGCGCTGGGCGACGGCGTGCTGAAGGATTACCCGGCCTCCTTCGGCTGGATCGGCCAGGGCTATGTCTGGCAGGCTCTGTCCTTCGAGTTCGCCTGCTTCCTCGTTCTGGCGGCCCTGGCCGGGCTCGTGCTGCACCGGACCGTGTTCGGCCGGGCCGTGCGGGCGATCGGCAACAACGCCTTCGCGGCGCGCTTCTCGGGCCTTCCGGTCGAGCGGATCCGGATGATCCTGTTCGTCCTCACCGGCCTCGCCGCGGGGCTGGCCGCCGTGATGCTGACGAGCCGGCTCGGCTCGACCCGGCCATCCATCGCGCTGGGCTGGGAACTCGACGTGGTCACGATCGTGGTGCTGGGCGGGATCAGCATCCAGGGCGGATCGGGCACGATCCCCGGCGTGGTGCTCGCGGCCTTCGTGCTGGGCCTCGTCACCTACGGGCTCGGCCTGCTCAATGTGCCGGGCATCATCATGTCGATCGTCATCGGCGCGATGCTGATCGGCACCATCGCGCTGCCGATCCTGGCCGGCCGCGTCCTCGCCGCGCGGAGGCGGTCATGATCGGCCCGTTCGACCCCGAGGCTTACGAGAAACACGCCTTCGCGATGCGTCTCCGGCCGGGCTGCGAGGCGGCCTATCGCGAACGCCACGACACGCTCTGGCCCGAGCTGGCGGACCTGTTGCGCCGGGCCGGGGTGGCCGATTACTCGATCCACCTCGAGCCGGAGACGAACCTGCTCTTCGCAATCCTGTGGCGGCGGCGCGACCACGGCATGGAGGCCCTGCCGGACCACCCGGTGATGCGTCGCTGGTGGGCCCATATGGCGGATCTCATGGAGACCGAGCCGTCGGATGCGCCGGTCGTGCTGCCGCTGCGTACGCTGTTCCACCTGCCATGACATCCGCCCCGAAGACGCCCCCGCCGCGCAGGATCGCGGTCATCGATATCGGCAAGACCAACGTCAAGCTGGTCATCGTCGATACCGCGACGTGCGACGAGATCTGGGTCCGGACGGTGCCGAACACGATCCGGCGCGACGGCCCTTATCCGCACGCGGATGTCGCGATGATCGAGGCCTTCCTCGTCGATGCCCTCGCGGACGCGGCGGCGGCTGTCGGGATCGACGCCGTGTCGATCACCACGCACGGGGCCACCGGCGCGCTGATCGGGCCGGAGGGCCTCGTCCTGCCGGTGCTCGACTACGAGCATGACGGGCCCGACGCCCTCGATGCGGAGTATGGCCCGGTCCGTCCGGCCTTCGCTGAGAGTTTTTCGCCGCGTCTTCCCGGAGGGCTGAATCTCGGGGCGCAGCTGTTCTGGCAGGCGCGGTTGTTTTCCCAGGCCTTTGCCCGCGCGACTCACTTCGTCACCTATCCGCAATACTGGGCGTGGCGCCTTACGGGCGTCGCGGCCACCGAGCCGACCTCGCTCGGCTGCCACACCGACCTTTGGGCGCCCGGAGCGCGGCGGTTCTCCAGCTTGGTGGAGCGGATGGACTGGGGCCGCCTGATGGCGCCGGTACGCTCCGCCTTCGACGTGCTCGGCACCGCGCGCCCCGACCTCGCCGACCGGATCGGCCTCGGCCCGGCCGTCCCGGTCGCATGCGGGCTGCACGATTCCAACGCCTCCCTGCTGCCCTACATCCAGGGGAGCACGGAGCCGCGCACGATCCTGTCGACAGGGACCTGGATCATCGCCTTCGCGGTCGGCGGTGCGCTCGATCGGCTCGATGCCGGGCGCGACATGCTGGCCAACGTCGATGCCTATGGCCGGCCCGTGCCTTCGGCCCGCTTCATGGGCGGCCGGGAATTCGACCACCTGACCGGCCGCGTGCCGGTCGAGCCGGATCCGGCCACCGTCGCCTCCGTGCTCGCGCGAAACATCCTGGCGCTGCCCGGCTTCGCCCACGGCAGCGGTCCGTTCCCCGATGCGGTCGGCGCCTGGTCACACGATCCGGACAGCCTGTCTGCCGCCGAGCGCACCGCCGCCGCGACCCTCTACGCCGCGCTGACGACCGCGACCTGCCTGGATCTGCTCGGCGCGGCGGGGCCGATCTTCGTGGAAGGTCCGTTCGCCCGGAACACCCTTTATGGCGCGGCGCTGGCGCAGCTTTCGCGGCGGCCCGTGCAGGCCTCGCCGCATCGGACAGGGACGAGCAGCGGCGCCGCCTGCCTGTTCGCGTCGGACGGGGCGCGCGACACGTCGGGGCAGGAGCCCACTGCGGGCGCTGCCGCTCTGGGCCCGACCTTCGACGCCTACGCGGCGCGATGGCGGCGTGAAGCGGTTTCGCACTGACGATGATCAAATCCGCCAGCCTGGGCGCGAAGCGGCTGGTCGAAGCGGGTTCACGTCAATCGAACTGCTTCGGCCAACGAACAGCAAACCTTACGGTGAGAGCCTCGTAGACGGCCGCTCCTTGGCTTCCTCTGGAAGGCGTCGCGGATTTATCCGGGCGGGAATATCTCAGATCCATCGCAGGACTGCGTCGCGGCGCCGGACGGCAGACCGCTTTATTCCCCTGTCACGTCCGTGCATGATAGTGGAATAAGCACCGCGTTTCCGGGCGCGGGTGCTTCCACGGGATCTGGTCTCAAGCCTGACGTCAACAGGCGCATCGATCCCGCCGCGGGGAGGGTTTTGGATGGATCGTCGCGTCCTGTTGGCCGGCGTCGGCGGTCTCGCCGCATGGACTGCGCTTCGCCCGTCCACCCCGGCCTCGGCCGGGGATCGGACGCCCGTGGTGCTCTGGCATGCGATGTCGGGCGCGAACGGCGAAGAGGTCGAGCGTCTGGCGCGCGACTTCAACGCGAGCCAATCCGAGATCACGCTGGAGGCGGTGTTCAAGGGCTCCTATCCCGAGACGCTGACGGCGGCGATCGCCGCCTACCGCGCCGGCAAGGCGCCCCACATCGTCCAGATCTTCGAGGTCGGCACGGGCACGATGCTGCAGGCCGGCCCCGCTATCAAGCAGGCCTGGAAGCTCGCGGAGGAGACGGGGCTCGCCCTCGATCCCAAGGCCTACATCCCCGGCGTGCGCGGCTATTACAGCCTGCCGGATGGCAAGCTCGCCTCGATGCCGTTCAACTCCTCGACGGCGGTCATGTGGTACAACCGCGACGCCTTCGAGAAGGCGGGGCTCGATCCGGACAAGCCGCCGGCCACCTACGACGACTTCGCCAAGGCGGCCCGCACCCTCGCCTCCAAGGCACCGACGCCCATCGCCAGCACGTCGGCCTGGATGACCTGGATCCAGTTCGAGGAATACGCTGCGATCCAGAACCTCGCCTACGCCACCCAAAATGACGGCTATGACGGCCTCGGCGCGGAACTGCTGATCAACACCAAGCCCTTCGTCGATCAGCTCCAGCGGTTTATGGACCTGGCGAAGGACGGCGCCTTCAAATATGCCGGCCGCGATGGTGCCCCGGACGCGGTCTTCTACTCCGGTCAAGCCGCGATCGGGTTCGGCTCGTCCTCGGGCCGCGCCGACATCGTCAAGAACGCCAAGTTCCGTTACGCCGAGGCCTTCCTGCCGACGGAGCCGGCGCTGAACCCAAGCCCGAACAACTCCATCATCGGCGGCGCCAGCCTATGGGCGATGACGGCGCCGAAGCGCTCCGAGGCCGAGTACAAGGCCGTCGCGGCCTTCTACGCCTTCATCGCGAAGCCTGATCAGGTTGCCCTCTACGCCCAGAACACCGGATACGTCCCGGTCACGCTCGCCGGCTACGAAGCCACCAAGCAGGCGGGCTATTTCGACAGGAACCCCGGCACCGACGTACCCGCGCGTCAGCTCTCCCGCGGCGAACTGACCCCGAACTCCCGCGGCCTGCGCCTCGGCCGCCTGCCGGAGATCCGCGCGATCCTCTACGAGGAGATCGAGAAGGCGCTTCAGGGTCAGCAGACCGCACAAGCGGCGATGGATAGCGCCGCCGCGCGCGGCAACCGCGTGCTGCGCGACTTCCAGAAATCCGCGCGCGGCTGACGCGGCAGACCGGCGCAAGGCTCACCTGGCATGGAACGACGGACGCTGTTCCCCGGTCGGCTGCTGCCGGCCCTTCTGATCCTGCCGCAGCTGGTGCTGACGGTCATCTTCTTCCTCTGGCCCGCCATCCAGGCGGTCAAGTCGAGCCTGGAGCGTGAGGATGCCTTCGGCACCAGCACCGAGTTCGTCGGGCTCGACAATTTTACCGACCTATTCGCGGATCCGCTCTACCTCGCGGCGATTGGGCGGACGGTGGTGTTCTGCGCCTGCGTGACCGCCGTCTCGATGGGTGTGGCGCTCGTGCTCGCGGTCCTGGCGGATACCGAGATCCGGGGCCGCGCCTTCTACCGCACGATGCTGATCTGGCCCTATGCAGTAGCCCCCGCCATGGCGGCGGTTTTGTGGGTGCTGATGTTCCACCCGCAGATCGGCCTTGTCGGCGCGTGGCTGAACCGGATCGGGATCGCCTGGGACTACAAGCTCGACGGCACGCAGGCCATGGCGCTCGTGATCCTGGCGGCCGCCTGGAAGCAGATCAGCTACAACTTCATCTTCTTCCTGGCGGGCCTGCAGGCGATCCCGAAGACGATCATCGAGGCGGCCCGCATCGACGGCGCCCGGGGCCTGCGCCGGTTCCGCACCATCCTGCTGCCGCTGCTGATGCCGACGGTCTATTTCCTGCTCGTCGTCGATCTCGTCTACGCGGCCTTCGACACCTTCGCGACGGTCTACGCGGTGAACGGGGGCGGGCCTGGCCAGTCGACCCAGACGCTCGTCCTCAAGGTCTATCTCGACGGCGTCGTCAACGCGAATGTCGGCGCGTCCTCGGCGCAATCCGTGGTGCTGATGGTCGGCGTCATCATCCTCTGCGCCCTGCAGTTCCGGTTCCTCGGGCGGAAGGCTGCCACGTGATGCGGCGGAGAACGCTGAATCTGATCCCCCACGCCGTCATGATCCTGGCGATCCTGCTCTTCGCCCTGCCGATCTGGATCGCGATCGCCGGCTCGACCCAGGATTCGGCCGCGATCGCCCGGGGCGACGTCTCGCTGATCCCGAACCTCTCCGGCCTCGGAGTCTACCGCGACGTGCTGATGAACGGGTCGGCGGGGGCTGGGCCGGTCTGGCGCGCGCTGCTCGTCTCGGCCGGGATGGCGCTCGCCATCGCGTTCGGCAAGATCGCCCTGTCGCTGCCCTCCGCCTACGCCGTCACCTTCTTCCGCTTTCCCTTCCGCATGGCGGCCTTCTGGCTGATCTTCCTGACCCTGATGCTGCCGGTGGAAGTGCGGCTGATTCCGACCTTCCAGGTCATGTCCTCCCTGGACCTGATCAACAGCTTCACGGGCCTGACGATTCCCCTCATCGCCTCCGCGACGGCGACGCTGCTGTTCCGACAGACCTTCCTCGCCGTCCCGGACGAGCTCGTCGAGGCGGCGCGGATCGACGGGGCCGGGCCCTTGCGCTTCCTGCGGGACATCCTGATCCCGATTTCGGGCGCCAACATCGCCGCCCTGTTCGTGATCCTGTTCGTCTACGGCTGGAACCAGTACCTGTGGCCGCTCCTGGTCGCGACCGATCCGAAGCTCGACACGGTGGTGATCAGCATCGTCAAGATGATCGGCGTCGACACCGCCACTGAATGGAACAAGGTCATGGCGACGGCGGTGCTGGCGCTGATCCCCCCGGTGGCGGTGGTGCTCCTGATGCAGCGGTGGTTCGTGAAGGGCCTCACGGAAGGGGACAAGTGATGGCGGGCCTACAACTCGACGGCCTGCGCAAGAGTTTCGGCAGCAACGAGATCCTGAAGGGGGTCGATCTCGCCCTGGCGGACGGCGAGATGCTGGTGATCGTCGGCGCGTCGGGCTGCGGAAAATCCACCCTGCTGCGCATCGTGGCGGGTCTCGAGACGCCCACCGCCGGGCGCGTCCAGATCGACGGGCGCGACGTCACCGACCTCGACCCGTCGGCGCGCGACATCGCCATGGTGTTCCAGAACTACGCCCTGTACCCGCACATGAGCGTGTTCGACAACATGGCCTACGGGCTGAAGATCCGTGGCCTGCCCCGCGCCGAAATCCGCGCGAAGGTCGATGCGGCCTCGGCCCTGCTGGGCTTGGAGGCGCTGCTCGAGCGCAAGCCGCGTCAGCTCTCCGGCGGCCAGCGCCAGCGGGTCGCCATGGGGCGCGCCATCGTCCGCGACCCGAAGCTGTTCCTGTTCGACGAGCCCCTTTCGAACCTCGACGCCAAGCTTCGGGTGCAGATGCGCGGCGAGATCCGCCGCCTCCAGCGCCGCCTGAAGGTGACGAGCCTCTACGTCACGCACGATCAGGTCGAAGCGATGACTTTAGGCGACCGGCTGCTCGTGATGCACCAGGGCGTGCCGGTGCAACTGGCGACGCCGACGGAGGTGTACGCGCGCCCCGCCGATACCTACGTCGCGGGGTTCATCGGTTCTCCGGCGATGAACCTCCTGCCCGGTCTGCTGGGTCGGAACGGGACGATGGTGCGTGTCGCGGACGCAGACATCGACCTCGGGCCGCAGCGGTTGGATCGGCCGGACGGTCACCCCGTGATTCTGGGCATCCGGCCGGAACATGTCGTGCTCGACGCATCGGGCATGACATGGCCAGTCGAGGTCGTGGAACATCTCGGGGCCGAGATGCTGGTTCATGCCGGTCGTCCGGGCGAGACGGCGTTGACACTCAAGATCGCAAACGGCACGCCGCTGAGCGACGCCATCCGGGTGTCGTTTCCGTCGGCGCATATCCACGTCTTCGACCAAGCGACAGGGCTACGGTTCGAATCGATTGGATCGGGCCCATCGTCGTCGTAATCGGCAATTGCGCGTTCCACGCAGCCTCCGTCGGCGGCACTCAGTAGGGCAGGGCGGTGTTGGGCTCACCGTTTCCGGCCGTCAACGCGACCCGCTCACTCCTGCGGGCGGGCAGGACGCTTCCGTCAAGATGTCGGAACCGGCGCCGCCGCTCAGTGTCGTCGCGCGGGCATCCTGAACGGCGCGGCGCAGGATGCGGGACAGGTCGGCGACGGAATAGGGCTTGCGCAGCAGGTCGAACCCGTGCGTGCCCTCCGACGCGAGCACGTCGCTGTAGCCAGAGGTCAGCACGACCGGGATATCCGGTCGCCGCCGCCGGATCTCGCCGGCGAGTTCGACGCCGTTCATGCCCGGCATCACCACGTCGGAGAACACCACCTCGAATCGGGCTGGGGTGCGCGCGATCTCGGCGAGCGCTTTCGGCGCGTCCGTCACCCAGACCGTTTGGTAACCCAATTCCCGCAGAGCCTGCTCGGCGAAGGCGCCGACGTCGAGATTGTCCTCAACCACGAGGACCTGGGTGCCGTGCCCTTCGGCGAGCGCCTTCGGCTCTTCGGCCGGTCCGGCGGTGCCCGCGGAGGCGACGCGGGGCAGAAACAGGGTGAAGGTCGTGCCGATGCCGAGCGTGCTCTCGACGATGACCTCGCCGCCGGACTGTTTGGCAAACCCGAAGACTTGGCTGAGGCCGAGGCCAGTTCCCTGCCCGACGGTCTTGGTCGTGAAGAACGGCTCGAAGATTCGTTCCAGGTTCTCCGGCGCGATGCCGGAACCCGTGTCGGTGATCGAGATCGCCACGAACTCTCCGCGTTGGCGGGAATGCGCCCGCACGGCTGGAACCGTCGTCGCCCGGCGGAGCCGGATGCGCAGGTGCCCTTCACCGTCCATCGCGTCGCGGGCGTTGATGACGAGGTTCACAAGGGCGGTGTCGAACTGGCTCGGATCGGCATTGATGTGCAGGTCGTGGCTGTCGCCCTCGGGCAGGTCGAGCTCGACGTGCACCCGCGCGCCCGTGAGCGTGCCCACCATATCGGCCACGGCGATGACGGCGCAATCGACCGCGAAGATCTCGGGCTGCAACGCCTGCCGCCGGGCGAAGGCGAGGAGTTGGCCGGTGAGCTTTGCGGCCCGGTCCACGGTGTCGGCGATGGCCCCGACATACCGTTGGCGCCGCTCCTCCGCCAGATCGGGGCGCTTCAGCAGGTCGGTGGAGGACTTGATCACCGTCAGCAAGTTGTTGAAATCATGGGCCACGCCGCCCGTGAGTTGCCCCACTGCTTCCAGCTTCTGAGATTGGCGAAGTTGCTCCTCCAGCGCGCGCCGCTCGGTGACGTCGCGGCCGGCCGCGTAGAAGCTGCCGCCCGTCGGAATGGCGTTCCAAGAAATCCATCGATAGGCGTCCTCGCGCGTTCGCATGCGCACGTCGACGTCGGCGAGAGGGTTGCCGCCGTCGAGCCGATCGAACGCCCGCGCGGCGATATCGAGATCGTCGGGGTGGACGAACGCATCGAAACGCGCACCGACTACCTCGGCCAGGTCCCAGCCCAGCATCTCGGTCCACGCGGCGTTCGCCGTGCGGAAGCAGCCGTCGAAGCCGCAGATCACCAGCAGGTCTCGGCTCGCGCGCCAGACGAGGTCGCGCTCGGTGGTCCTCTCGTCCGCCGTCGCCTGGAGCGTGGTCTCGGCCCGGCGGCGGTCGGTGATGTCGTTGAACAGGAGGGCCACGCGGTGCTGCTCGGGCTCGCCGACGCGGAGGGCGTGAACGTCGAACCATCGCCCCAGCGCGATTGCCCCGCTCTCGAACCTGATAGCGCGGCCGGTACGCGCGACCTCCCCGTAGGTGTCGAACCAGGAGCGTTCGAGGCCGGGCACGAGTTCGCTGATCCAGCGGCCCGCGGCGTCGCGCAGTCCCGTCTGCCGCTCGAAGGCCGGGTTGACCTCGACAAAGCGGTAATCGACCGCCCGTCCCTCCGCGTTGAAGCGCATCTCGACGATGCAGAAACCGCTGTCGACGGCGTTGAACAGGGCCCGGTATCGAGCCTCGCTCTCGGCGAGCACGCCCTCGGCGGTCCGGAAGCGAGTAACGTCGAGCTGGCTCGCGAAGAAGTAACGGAGCTGACCGTCAGGATCGAAGACCGGGCTGACGTAAAGCTCGTTGCGAAACGGCGTGCCGTCGCGGTGGTAATTCAGGATCTCCACAACGACGTCGCGCCGGCCGGCAATGGCATCGCGCACCTTGGCCACGTCGGCGGGATCGGTGTCACGGCCCTGGAGGAAGCGGCAATTGTGCCCGATAAGCTCGGCGGCATCGTAGCCGCACAGATTCTGGAAGGCCCGGTTGGCGAAGACGATGGGGTTATCGGGCTGATTGGGATCGGTGATGATCTGCGGCATGCGGGTCTTCTCCGCCGCCGTGAACAGGAGGTCGGCCGAGGCCGCGGACGTGCGCTGGCCCTGGCTCGGCCGCTGCAGGCCGTCGCCCGGCCCCACCGCCAGCTGTGCCTGCAGGCGAGCCACGCGCTCTTCGAGTTCGCGTTCGCGCCGTCGCAGTCTCTCGATCTCTGCGTCCATGGCCCCCTCGGTCGGGCATGGAGATAGCTTCGGCGACGGCACGGGACAACGTCTTACATTCGGACGTGAGCCATCGCGGTGATGCCGCAGGACTGATCTTTTCCGCTGGGCGTGGTCCGCCCCAAGGTACAGCTGTCGAGCCGGGACGAGAACGGACGGATGGGAACGAAGCGGTACACGCAAGCGGACCGTCTCGCCAAGATGCAGCGGGAGGCGTGCTAGTCGGCAAAAGATTGAGCATTAGCCGGGCGCAATGCGCGGCTGCGACGATCAGATACCAACGCTTGCCGCTCCGGCTTCGGCGGCCTGTTGGACAGTCGCTCCCTTCCGCAACGCCGTCGAGATCGCCGTCGACGCCGTATCGACAGCCGCAGCGCGATCCTCGCCGTGATCGTGCGTGCCGTTCGTGCCTCCGCTCAGTCTAGCATGGTAGTTGTCTGGAAAGTGCTGATCCATTCGCATCTTGAGCAGTTCTGTCGCAGCGCGATAATCGGCATCGAAATTTCTAGACCGCCCTCCGGTCTCAACCTTGTAAACCCCAGCCTCTCCCTTTTCGGCCATCGATCGGCTTCTGCGCCGATCCCCGCCGACAGAGAAAAATTGGACAATCTTGGAGAGCAGCCAAACGAGCGGGTTCATCGTGACGTCCTGATGGAGCAGCGTCGAACGCGCTATCCCGAAGACGACAACGCGTCTCAGCGACTTGTGGACCCCGAGGTGCGGCTATGATTCCTCCGAGCATCGCTCTCGGCTGAGGTCGCTGCAGCAGACTTCACGCCCGCTGATCGTCCCCCGTTGCGCCGACCCCGTGCGGAGCTTCGCCCTGCCTCTGGCCGTCCACTCCCAGTGGCGCAGCGCTGTAGCCTTCACCGGGGAGGACATAGCCAAGTTCGAGCGCGCATTTACGTCCACGCCACGCCCCGTCCAATTTCCGCATACGAAGGCGACGGGGCTCACACCCCGCCGTTCAACCGCTTGTCGATTCCAGCGACTCCAAGGGCCGCCTGTCTTCCGTGGCTGTTACAGGCCCATCAGCACGCCGGCCGAACTGATCACCGTCACTGCGAGGCCGCCTACGAACACGGCGATCATCGCGTAGGAGAACAACCTGAGCTGCATGGTTTCGATCTGCCTGACCGATCAGCAACGGTTCCCACCGGCGGTCTGGCCGTACTGCTTGACCGGAAAGTTCTGCTGGTTGGCGTTGCCCTCGGCAGCCGAGCTCATCGGGCAGGTCGCAGGGTTGTTGTCGTATCCGAATAGGCTGCCAGCTGGGGCGCCAAGCGCGCCGGTGGTTTCAACATCGTCGGACGTCGAGCCGGCCCAGGCAGGACGGTCGTAGGCCATAGCGGACGAGATCGGGGCTACGGCAAGCACGAGAACAGCGATAGTGGCGGCCATACGGGTCTTCATGGTCCAGCTCGTGCTCCTTTACGCAGTACAGTCCGAGTCGTCCGGTCCATTTATTCTTGCGTAAAAATTATATAGGTACGACCATTCTTTAGCGACGTGCCCCTGCGCACGCAGCGTATGGGATCAAGCCGGGTGGAGGTTCTGCTCGGACTCCGACAGCGGGGGCCGCAGACAGGCTGCTGCGCATCGTCGTGACGCGCGAGCGAGAGCGGAACGCCGCCGTTAGGCTGGGCTGGGCCACGGGGTCGTCCCTGGACAAAGACCCTGGCGCCCACTTCCACCGATGATCTCGACATGCCCAGCCCGCGTCCCTGGTTGACGCCTGTCTGTTGCCCTCAGACGTCGGTTTCCCGCTTAACAACGGCGTCTTCGTCGGTGCCTTTCTGCGTCAAGCCGACCTCCGGACGATGGGTCGGATCCATAGGAGCTTTGGAGCTGACTGGAGAAACAGCTTGCCGTTCAGCTCCAACCCGAGCCCACCGCTCGCCGTCGTACTCGCTGTTGGCGAGATCCTGCGTATTCGTGCTCTTCGTTTCGTCGGGCATCAGACGCTCTCCGTGTGAGAGGGAAACTCGGGCCGGTGCTGCTGTATCCGTACCCCTTCCTCAGCGGGAGGCGGACACGAACATCAGATCCTGGCGTGAAGTCGCATAGCCGGT
>NZ_JALNUM010000083.1:0-28935 GCF_026540795.1 Methylobacterium sp. GC_Met_2 | reverse complement strand
AACAGCCCGACGTGAACCCCAACTGGCCGATTCAGCCCAAACCGAAAACGCTCTAGCCGCCAATCGCGGCTTGTCGGCCCAGGCAACCACCGATGCCTTGACCAGCCTCGGCAATCGAAGGCGCTTCGACGAGGCGTTAGCGCAGGAATGGGACCGGGCCGTGCGTGGCTGCCGACCATTGTCGTTGATCCTGATCGATGCGGACTGGTTCAAAGGCTTCAACGATACCTATGGTCATCAGCGCGGCGACGAAGCCCTTCGGCTGATTGCCGGTTCGATCCGAGCAGCCGCCAACCGCGCGGGTGATATAGTCTGTCGCATCGGTGGCGAAGAGTTCGCGGTCGTCCTGCCGGAGATCGACTCGGCGGGCGCAAAGATCGTAGCCGAACGGATCCGAGCAGCGGTGATGGGCTGGGCTATTCCCCATGCGGCAGGGTCGCACATGGTGCTCACGGTAAGTTGCGGCGTGGCCTGCCTTCCTGAAGTCCCAGCTCACAACGCGACGGAGCTCTTCGCGGAAGCCGACGCCGCCTTGTACGTGGCCAAGGGTGCAGGCCGGAACCAAATTTGTATTGCTGAACCGGATACGAGAGCCCTGCGTCTCGTCGGCTGACTTCGGCAACATGCACGCCCTCGTCGAAGCCATGCGGACCGAACGGGGTGCGTGGCAGGAGGAAGCCGAGCGGTTGTAGGCACGGTCGACGCGCAGGGCCTGACCACGCCGTTTCGAACAGATTGTAGAGATCAGCGAACCGGCGAGCGCCGCTGCCGTTAAAGCATCATGTCGAAATCCCATTCAGGCATGGATCACCCCTGCGAACTCCTTCGAAGCAGGATCGCCATGGGCATGCTGCTCGATGAGCAGGTGATCGCGGCGCTCGCCAGAGCCGTCGCAATCTTGCACGAGGCGAACGATCCTGGCGCGCTTGACCTTGAGCATGCGATCCGCACGCATCGCGTCGGTATCTTGAAGCGGCGGGCTATCCTCGGCGCGGCCGGGATAGACGTTTGATGGAGCAACGCTGCCGTTATGTCGTCCGGGGCGCCGCAAAGAATGGCATCATTACCTACAAGTGCCCGACGGCGGACTGGGCACTGCGGAAACTGCGCGACTTCAAGACAGCCGATCGTCAGGACATCACAGTCACTGATCCGGATGGTACCCCCCTGTCCGAAGCCGAACTAATCGGCCTCGTGGATGGTTCGGGCGCAGCGCCTTCTGATGAGGCGATCCCAGCGGCTCCGTTGATCGCACGTCAACCGGCTTCGATATAGGCACGCATCCGATGCATCCGCCTAGACCACACCTCGCCGCGTTGGGGCCTTTATAGCCACGCATCGATCGTCCTGGACCACACCGGAACCTCGACGCGCGCCTGTCACTTTAGCCCACCGGTGACGCTCTCAGACCTGCGAGGCGGTCCGACCTCAGGACAAAGTATGCGATCATGGAACCTGCCGACGCTTGGCACTTAACCGATCGCCTCCACACTGAGCAGGGTAAGGGAGACCCTTTCGCCGCCGCGGTCCGCGCCACGCGGATGCCGATGATCATCACCAATCCGCGGCTTCCCGACAACCCGATCGTCTTCGCCAACGACGCCTTCCTGCGGATGACCGGCTACGGCCGGGACGAGGTCATGGGCCGCAACTGCCGTTTTCTTCAGGACAAGGAGACCGATCGCGGCGTCATCGCGCTTATCCGTGAGGCGGTCCAGGCCCGCACCGACATCGCGATCGACATCCTGAACTACCGCAAGGATGGGGTGCCCTTCTGGAACGCGCTCTATCTCAGCCCGGTCGTCAACGAGACTGGCGAGGTGCTGTTCTTCTTCGCCTCGCAGATGGACGTTACCGACCGCGTCGATGCGCATCTGCACACGACGCAGGAGAAAGAGCGGTTCGAGCGTGAAGTCGCCAGCCGCACGCGGGATCTGACCGAGGCGTTGGCGTCGAAGACGATGCTAGTCCACGAGGTCGACCACCGGGTCAAGAACAACCTCCAGATGATCGCTGCGCTGCTGTCCATGCAGGCCCGGACGATCAGGGATCCCGATGCGCGTGCGACGATGAACTCGATGCTCAATCGGGTCGAGGCGTTGGGAACGGTGCACCGCCGTCTCTACCAGTCTCGCGACGTGGAGCGTTTCGACGTGGCTGCGTTCGCCCAGGATCTCGCGGACGACCTCGTGCGGGGATCGGGCCGCACCGATGTCCGCCTCCACCTCGATCTCGAGGCGGTCGAGGTGTCGGTCGAGAAGGCGCCGCCTGTCGCGCTGATGCTGAACGAGTTGATCACCAACGCGATGAAGCACGCTTTTGCGCACGACCGAGCCGGCAGGCTATCCGTCTCAGTACGGCCGGACGGAAGTTTAATCGCCATTTGCGTCGTCGACGACGGCCACGGCATGCCCGACACTGTCGCGGGCAGTGGCTCGTTTGGCAAGCGGCTGATCGAGAGTCTCGCTCGCCAACTCGGGGCGACGCTCACGTGGCGCCCAGCCAATCCCGGCACGCGGGTCGATCTGCGCCTACCGATCGCCGCGACGGTCACGGACACCCGGCCATGACGGCACCGATGCGGGTGCTGCTCGTCGAGGATGAAGCGCTGGTCCTGATGCAGATGGAAGCGCTGGTCCAGGACGCGGGTCACGAGGTAGTGGGGAGCGCGATGCGCCAGGACGAGGCTATCCACCTCGCTCAAGCGCTGCGTCCGGATATCGTGTTCCTAGATCTGGTCCTATGAGACGGCGGCTCGGGGCTGGAAGTGGCTCGAACCATCTGCGAGTCGGTAGGGACGATGCTCGTGTTTGTGACGGCCAACCCGCTTAAGCTCGGCAATGACTTAGCAGGGGCGGCCGGCGTCATCGCCAAGCCGTTCACGCGTTCCGTCGTATGCCGCGGGATGGCATACCTGGAGGAGTGCGTCAGACACCCCCCACCAATCAGCGCGCTGCCGCCGGGCATGTGGATGACCAAGTCGTTCTTGCCGCGATAGGCAGCGTCTAGGCCTAAATTGTTGGAGCGATCAGGTGCCCAAGGATGCCGCTGTATCCCGGGCTTCCAACGCGGACAGCTGGCCTTCGGATATTACCCGCTCGCCGAAGGTCACTGTGATGTCGCGATAGTCCGCCCGCTGGAAGTCGTGCAACTTCTCCAGCGCACTGCGGGTCGATGGGCAGTAATAGGTGATCGTGCCGGTCTCTCGCGCGCTCGTGATGACGTAGCCCATTGAGGAACCCTCCTGCCGCAGGCGGCGGGTGAAGCCCCCCCACATCGGAAAGCTTCGATCGAGTAAGGATCCGTTAGCAGATCTTAACAAATGGTTAAGGTTGCGATGCGTCCGTTAAGCTACCCGAGGCGGATTGAAGCTCAGCCTTAGGCGGTTTACCGACCCTTCGATCAAATTTGAGCGGGTGGCAGATGGCCGACGTCGTGACGGCCCTGCTCCTCGCCATGGCGACCGAGAACGCCGAACTGCGCCAGCAATTGGCCTCGGCCCAGGACATGCTCGTGGAAACCGCGATCGACGCCGGCAACATGCACGCTCTCGTAGAGGCCATGCGGACTGAGCGAGATGCATGGCGAGAGGAGACCGAGCAATTGCGGGGGCCGATGATGCGGACGGCTTGAGCCAGAACATCCGGCCCACCTTCAGTGCGTATGGTGTGATACCCCTGCTGCTACCGTAGCCGCTGCCGTCGGCTACCGCCCTCTGCCGCACGCTGCCGTCTCTCGGCCGTACACCGCCGTCCCCCTGCGCCTCGTCGTCATCGCCAAACCGAAGCCGATCGAAGCACCCCGCAGCAGGCCGAAGCTCTCGGACGTTCGCGTCTGCTCGGAAAGGCTCGAAGATGTTCTCTGCACACCTGTGCACCCGGGGATGCTGACCAGCTCGCCTGGCACGATCCGTGACTACGGGTGCCTTGGTCTGTAGGGCGATTAACCCCGCCGCTGCGCCCCTGTTCGGCCCCGGTTCGGTACCAGTCGCGGTGGCCTCCTTGCACCTCGACAGCCGTCCCGCCGCTCGCCATCTTGCGCGCATGCCCGCGCAGCACAGCCAGACCTACTATCCACGAACCTGGCCTCGCACCCCCGCACCGCGCAGCATCCCGTAAAACTTCCCCGGGTCGAACATGGCCCGCGCCTGCTGCAGCGAGATTGGCCGGCCACCGACCTCCGGTGCCCTCATCGCGCCGCCGCCGCCCTGCGCCTGTTTCTGCTGCCCTGCCGCGACGGCCTTCAGCGCCGAGGCGATGTTGCCGTAGGGGCTGGACTGCTGCTGATCCTGCGTGCCGGTGGCGGTCAACGGCTGGCCGGACAGGGTCGCGACGTCGGGCGTCGGCGAAGACTGGCCCGGGACGGGGGCGCCCTGTGCCTGAATTCCGCCAAGCCCGAATGTACCCGCCCCAGCCGTCGAGCCCATCGAGGCGCCACCTTGCGAGGCCGCGAGGGCGCAGTGATTTCCTTTTACCCCCTAAAGTGGAACAAGTGGAACAGTAGAACATGGCAACAAGAACAATGGCTTAGCCCGTTCCAGACTGTTCGACTATGTTCCGCTCTCGCGGCTTCCTTGGGGCAGCCGACGGGTGGCCGGCCATAATCCCAGCCGCCGACGTCTGGGGACCGTTTCGCCCTGACATCGACCCCGCCGAGCGCATCACTCATTTGGAGGAGACCCGCCCAACCTGTCGGGCCACGACAGCGGCGAGCACGTACCAGACGCCAGGGTGCAGGACCGTCGCGATGTTCTGGAACAGCGATCTGCTCGCATCGGGCGGATGCTCAGCGATCGCGACCGCGACCAGCCAAATACCGATGGCGCCGAACGCGGAGGCGGCTGCGGAGGCGGCGACGCTAATGAACTCGCGCAGGCTCATGGACCCGCGTTTGAGCGGGCTCGGCGAGTTTGCGCAACGCCTCTCAGCAGCCTTTTTCATCACCGACCGCCGGCATCTACTGGCGAGCTGCAGCGCATTAGCTCGCGCCGTCTGAGAGGAACCGCCATGCCTCGCAAGCCCGACCCCACCTGCATCCCTCACCCGGGCCGCACCTCGGTCGAGCGTCTGGGGGTTTGGCACTCCTATTGCTGACACGCCTGTTGCCGAGATCCCGGCTCGACCCGCGGAGCGGTCCCTTGAAGAAGATACTCCCTGGCGTCGGGCCGAAGCACCCGCAGGTCGTTGTCCTATTCGGCGCCACCGGAGATCTCGCCCAGCGTAAGCTCCTACCCGGCTTGTTTCATCTGGTTAGCGCGGGCTTCATCCCGGCCTGTCGTATCATCGGTGTATCCCTGGACGATCTTGATGCCGATGGCTTCCGAACGGCGGCACGGGGAGCTCTGGATCGGTTCGCTACGCGCAGCGTCGGTGATGAGGCTTGGGCAGCGTTCTCAGACATTCTCGATTACGTGCCCATTTCAGCAGGGCCAGCGACGCTGCGCGAGGCAGTGGATCGGGCGCGGGATACGCTTGGGGTCGAAACTAGCCTCCTGCACTATCTCAGCGTGCCGCCGGCCGCAGCCCTCTCAGCGGTCAAGATGCTCTCGGACGCCGATCTCGCCGAAGGTTCGCGGGTCGTCATGGAGAAGCCGTTCGGAGTCGATCTGGAAAGTGCCGTTGATCTAAACGCACGCCTGCACGCGGTGTTCGACGAGGCTCAGATCTTCCGTATCGACCACTTCCTCGGGAAGGAACCGGCCCAGAACATCCTGGCATTCCGCTTCGCCAACGGCCTGTTTGAGCCCATCTGGAACCGCAACTTCATCGACCACGTGCAGATCGATGTGCCGGAGACGCTGGGTCTGGGCAACCGATCGGCGTTCTACGAGGCCACCGGTGCCTACCGCGACATGGTGGTGACCCACCTGTTCCAGATCCTGGGCTTCATGGCCATGGAAGCGCCGACGTCCCTGGAGCCGGCGCCGATCTCGGAGGAGAAGAACAAGGTCTTCCGCTCGATGCTGCCCCTGGATCCGCGCGATGTGGTTCGGGGTCAGTACAGCGGCTATCGCTCGGAGCCTGGCGTCGATCCGGAGTCCGACACCGAGACCTTGATTGCCCTCAAGTGCCAGATCGACAACTGGCGCTGGGCTGGCGTTCCGTTCTACCTCCGTACCGGCAAGCGGATGGCGGAGGGCCAGCGGATCATCTCCATTGCCTTTCGGGAGCCGCCCAAGAGCATGTTCCCAGCAAACTCCGGCGTCGGGGCTCAAGGGCCGGACCACCTCACCTTCGACCTCGCCGACGCAGCGAAGATGTCCCTGTCGTTCTATGGAAAGCGGCCTGGACCAGGGATGCGGCTCGACAAACAGAGCCTACAGTTTTCGATGCGCGACACCGGGTTGGTTGGCGACGTTCTGGAGGCCTATGAGCGGCTGATCCTCGATGCGATGCGCGGCGACCGCACGTTGTTCACCACCGCCGAGGGCATCGAACGCCTTTGGGAGGTGTCGGTCCCTCTCCTCGAAGCTCCGCCGCCAGTCCGGCTGTACGAGCCAGGCTCATGGGGACCGAAGTCGATCCACCAGCTGGTAGCACCCTACGCGTGGCGCCTGCCGTTCGAGCGAGCATGGCGAAACACGGTTGCTGTCGAGGAGTGATGGCTCACGTCGTTGCCATGACATGCTCCTCACCCCTCGACGTGGCTGGCCTCGTTGCAGATCCTGCCGGGCCGAGCTGCGCCGGATCGGTCACGCTCTACACGCCGCCAGTCCGGACGAGGACTTCGTCGCGCTGGAAGTCGAGATCGCCGAGATGGACCCGACCCACTCGGGCTGGCGGGCGATCGTGTTAGAAATGGCTTGGGCCGGGATCGGAGGGTCGCGGGCATGACGACCGCTTGCGGGCCTCACCCGTAAGGTCGTCGCGGTCGAATGCAGAGCAGCCAGACGACTACCCCGAATGCGGCACCGCCCGCGGCGGAACAGAGGATGAGGTTCAGCTCGATCCGCGGCGCGTTCCCGAACACGATGAGGCCCGCCAGTACACCTGGCAGGACACCGATGGCCGTCGTCGATAGTGCCCCCGTATCAAGCTTGCGTGCAGCCCAGCTCGTCACCGGCAACGTGATCAGGAGCGTCGGGCTGATCAGAAAGGCACCCCACACTCCGAGGAGGCCGGTCACTACCGGGGCGGTCCAGAGCATCTCGAACGCCCGGCTCCAGGTCGCGCCTGCGAAGATCGCCATGCCTTGGGTCTGGATGTCGTCGACGAAGCCAGCGAGCATCGTCGATGCGCAGAAGCAGTAGGCAGCGGCATAGTGCCCGAGCAGGCCAGCCAGCAGGATGCGGCAGCGCGACGGCCGCCAATCTGATCGGAACAGATACCGCTCGCTCATGGGGGGCTCGCCGAGGCGGCGCGGGGCTGCGCGCCGTCCGGCACTCATCATAGCGACCGCTAGGTTACCCGGCCGTACCGGACTAGACGAGCGCGTGTTCCGATCAGATGTCTACCAGCCGAGCCCGAGTTCTTCTGTGACCGCGTTGGCTTTCGCTTCTTGCAGCCACACGATCAATTCCCCGATCGCTGCCAGGGCATCGGCGCCTAGGCGTGTGGCGTCCGCTCCCTGTTCGTCCAGCGCGACTGCCAAAGCGTCGGTTGCCCGCCGGGCTTGCACGAGGGCGTGGTCCAGCAGAGGTGTCGGTACGATCCGCCGGCGGATGCCAGAAGATGCGTTCGCAGCTACCGCCGACACATGTTCGCCCATGCCGGCTGTCGCCGTCTCAACAGCGCTGATCCACGGCTGCAAGCCGATAGCCAGAGTCGACGGTAGGCTGTCTGCGTTAAGGGGAGCCGCCATGATCCTGGCCGTTCGCGTGTGTCGACGACGAACTAGGGTCGACGCCTAGCGCAGGCTCGGCGGTTGCGCTGGCTGAGCCGTATTGCGCTCCTGCCGAGGGCACCCGAGACCTGATGCTGGCTGCGCCGAAAGATCAGTCGTGAAAACTCATAGCCGGTGCTATATAACATCAGAACTGGCTGTTTTTTCGCTATTGTTTGCAGCCAAGCCCATCTTCGAGATCGGACTATGCCGGGTGAAGGAAAGCCGTTTGTAGAAGGCCAGTCCGGCAACCCCGCCGGGCGCCCCCGTGGCTCTCGCAACCGCTCCACGCTGGCCCTGGAGGCGATCTTCGAGGGCGAGGCGGAAGCCCTGTCCCGCCGTGCGATCGAGATGGCGCTGGAGGGCGACGGGCCGGCGATGAAGCTGTGCCTAGACCGCCTGCTGTCGCCGCGCCGGGATCGCTCCATCACGTTCGACCTGCCGGTGATCGACACGGCCGAGGACCTGCCGAAAGCGACGGAGGCTTTGCTGCGTGCCGTGTCGTCGGGGGAGATCACCCCGTCCGAGGCGGCCGACGTCGGCAAGGCGGTGTCTGCCCATATTGAGGCCATCACCGCTGCCGACCTGCACCGGCGCCTCGCGGCACTGGAGGGACAGGGCGCATGAGGATTAAGGAGATCGAGGCGAAGATCGCCCGGCTTGAGGCCAGCCCGCGGTTCAGTGGGTTGGCGCGTCTGTCCGACGCCGACCTCGACCGGCAGATCGTGGCCGGCCTGAACGACATGGCGTCCGAGTGGCCGTCCTTCGGCGCCATGGTCTCCAGTCTGCGCGAGTCGCCGATGCCGGCCGACAAGAAACTCGGTAGCGCGATCGAGACGTTCATCGCGGACTGGCAGGCGCAGCAGCGAGAGAAGGCGGCGCAGTAGCGGCGCCCGCATATTCCCGATTATTTTTAATCGTGCAGGCCTACAAGACCCCGCTCCCGCTGTGCGCCTTGAAGGCACTCGCCCCCTGGTTGCTCAGCACTCGCCGCCAAGACGGCTTCACGGCTAGGCGGTACATAGCGCCCGTCGCTCCGGCTGAACGCCGAACGGCACAGGGCCGAACCACGTCATCACGGGATCCGGCCCGCATCTCTACCCCGTTCGCATCGTCACGGACCCGTCGACCATGCTGACGGTCTCGACCCGCGGCCCGGCCCAACCTTGATCCGGCAGGGTGGCAAGATAGCGATTGCAGGCGGCGGCCAGCACCCCGTCGAAGCGCGTTGGCATCACTGCCACCAGCTCGCGCATCAGACCGGTGATCGCCGCATCTCGGGCCAGCACCGCAAGGACGTCGCCGTCCAATCGCTCCAGCGTCGAGACGACGTTTTCTGCGATGATGCCGGCGATGCGGATCTGATCGCTGCGCATTGGTCAGGCTCCCAGACCAGAGTCACATGACAACGTGACCACGTGGCTATTCCCCGCGGTTCAGAGCATCGAAGTCCCGCCCATGCTGGCGCAGCACGAGCCGTAGGCCCTCGACATAGAGATCATGCGGCTTGCAGTCGGTCGCAGCCGCTATCTCCCGCAGCGCCTTGAACACCTTGGGGTGCGCGTAGATCGATGCGTGCGGCTTCTCATATCGAACCCGGCGCTTGTAACCTTCCGGCCCGACCGGCTCATCCGCCGGCTGCCCGCTCGCCACGTTTTCGCGTGGAGCCGTTGTCACGTCTTCATGTTGTAACGTGGTCACGTTGTCACGTATCAACGTGGCAGCGGCATCACGTGGCGGCTCGGTTGCAGGCGCCGAGGCGGCGATCCGGGCGAGCTGGTCGTTGATGGACGGGCGGGGTTTCTTGCTCATGCCTTCGCGCCTCCGAGCTGCGCCTTGATCCATTGCCAGAGCAGCCGGACCTCGATGGCCGCCTTGCCTTTGGGCGCCAGTTCGGTGACGCCCTGTCCCGTTGTCATTGAGTCGAGGAAATCCGAACGCGTCGCCACCATCGAGGGCGCCAGCGCACCAGTGCTCACCAGCGCCGTCGCGGCGTCGAGCGTCCGCGCTTGGGTCGTGGCGTTGCACTGGTTCAGTACGAAGGCGAACGGCTTGCCAAGGAGGCGAAGCTGCTCGACCGTCGGTCGCGCCGCCTCGACATCGAGGATCGACGGCTTGACCGGCAGAAGGCACAGGTTGGCCTCGCGCAGAACGAGCGCCACGTCGGGCCCGAACCGGCCGGGCGTATCCACGATCGCGAGCGAGACCGCTCCGGCGCCGCGGATCCGGCCGAGCGTGCCGGCGAAAGCTGAAGGTTCAACCCGCTGCACGTCGAGACTGTTAGCCTCACGCCGCTTACCCCAGCCGGCGAGCGACGCCTGCGGATCCGTGTCAAGCGCCGCGACCGTCTCCCCATCCTGCATAGCCGCCACGGCGAGCGAGGCGGCGAGGGTGCTTTTGCCGCTGCCACCCTTTTGTGTTGTGAGTACCAGGACGCGCATCACAGCCCCGCCATCCCGGCCGGGTTCTGCTTGAAGAGCTGCCCGGACCGGATGTAGCCGCTCGTCGTGTCGAACCGCTTATGCCGGAGCTGGCGCTGGATCGCGTGGCCCGGTGCGTCGTTGGCCGCTGCCGACGTGGCAAGCCCGGAGCGGAGGGAGTGGCCGGCATAGGCCGCCGCAAGCCGCCGTGCTTCCTCCGGCGCGTGCCCTTCTGCCAGCGCGGCCGCCTCGACCGTGCGCTGCACGATCCGAGCAACTGCGCGGTCTGTCACCGCCTCGGTGTCGATCCGCCCGTGCCTGTCTATCGGCCGGAACGCCGGCCCCTCCTTCAAGCGAGCCGCCTTGATCCACGCGCGATAACTCCGCACCGGACACGTCTCCATGTTCGAGCCATAGGGCACGCCTATCTCGGCGCCCTCCCCCGATTGATCAGTCTTGCTGCGGGCAAGGTGGACCACCAGGCCGTCAGGCCGCTCCTCGACCCACGCTCCGCCATCCCTGCGGGTCACCTCCAGCCCCGCCAACTCGGAGCGCCGGAGCGCCGCGGCGAAGCCCACGAGGATCAGCGCCCGATCGCGCTTGCCGGCGAGGGTATCGGGCAGGGTAGCAATCGCGCGTCGGAGGTCCACAGTCATCAGGGGCTTCTTCTTCGCCGCGGGCTGACCGTGCGCCCGCTTGATCCCCCTCCACGTGTCGCGGAACGCTGCCGACGACGTGTCGAGATGAAGCCCCACTGCGGCATGCTGCTCGCGGATCGCGGCAAGACGACGTTGTAACGTGGCAACTTTCAACGTGGCAGCGTGGTCAATGAGGTAGGCCAGTACGGCGGCCGGACTCGCGGGCAACGACGCCTCACCCCGCCCGGCGCACCAGTTGGCGAACGCGCGTACATCCGAGGCGTAGGCCCGGCGGGTGTTAGAGGCCCGAGATCGGTCAGCGTAGTGGCGCGCCTGATCGGCGAACGCCTGAAGGCCGGTCGGCGAGGGGAGGGCGACTTCTGCGCTCAAGACTGCGTCTCCTCGGCTAGCGGTTCGCCCTCGTCGATCGCCGAGACGATCTGGTTTCGCACCAGGTTCAGTGGGGATTGTATAGGGTCAGCCCAGTCAGGCCGCTGGGCATTCTGTATGGCCTCGAACGGCACGACGACCGCGAACCGTGTCTGCCCTCGTGAACGAGCATGCTAAAAGCCACGAACCTCGATGCCGTCCGCTACTGGCCGCGCTTTGACGATGAAGTCCTGCCCGGCATGGGAAAATGCGAGGCGAGGCGGCGGCGATGACATGCTGAGTTCTGGTGTCCGATAATGCCTTCTTATCGGACCTTAGACCACCACGCAGGAACTGGCAACGGGATCGCGTGACCACGTTGTAACGTGGTAGCGTCAGAGGCGAACGTACACGCTGACGATGATTGCAAGGCCTGCGATCCCAGCCAGCGCGAGAAGGGCGCCGGTCGCCGCGTTCTTCGCCCGGCCCCGTCTTGCGTCGGCCCATGATCTCAGGCGAGGCACGAATGCCACGGCGAGGTAGTACAACCCCGCCAGAAGCAGACAGGCCGCCCCTGCGGTAGCTATCAGCGGGAGCGCCCAGGTCACGCAGTTTGCGTCGCAGGAAGGTCCCCGAGCCGCCACCGGGGTTGGGCAGGCAACCAGTAATACGGCGCTGATGTTCGCGCGCAGTAAAGGCATCGCCGAGATGTGGAGGGACAGGGCAAGCCGGGCAACCCGGACGCGTTACAGCGTGACCACGTGACAACGTGGCTTCACAGCTCTGTCGGCCTATCTCTTCACCACCAGCCGCGGGGCGGTCGGGGTGTGCGCAAGGCCGGGCGAGCTGTGATGATATAGCCGCTCGGCCAAGCCCTAAAGCACGCGAGCCGACATCGGTGCGGGTCAGCTTGTTCCGAGCGAACAACATGGCGCTGATCAGGTTGGCCGAGTATGTAAAGCTCACAGGTCAGGCCATGCCGCGCTATTTCATCGACACCTCGGACGGCGATACGTTCGTGGAGGACGACGAAGGTCATGACCTGCCTTGCGTCGAAGCGGCTCGGGATGCCGCGCAATCTGCGCTGCCGGACATGGCTCGGGACGCGATGCCGGACGGCGATGGACGGATCTTCTGTGCCAGCGTTCGCGACGAGGTCGGCACGGTGCTCTACAAGGCGACGCTGTCTCTAGTCGGCGAGTGGGGAGCGGGTCAGAAGCCCTGCTGATCTGGGTCAGCCACAATGGTCTGGCTGCCCAGCAGTTGCGAACGCCTTTAGATGCCGGGCCTCAAGCCTTCGAGAACGGCGTGTTGCCCCTGTAGTTCTTCCCCCGCGGCTCGGCTTTGCGCGGATCTGGCTTATCGGCGAGCAGGCGCTTCACGCGTTCATTGAAGTCCTCAGGCGTGACGCTCTGCGCTTTGCCGGTCGTAAGTTCGCGTGCCATCTCGGTCTCGACTTCGTAGCCCAGAGCACGGGATTGCGCGGAGGGGTGAAGGTAATATGTGCATCCCCAGGACGAGACGCTAATTTGGGATGGGCATTATGGCCCAACCGAGCCTCTCCTCGACGGCTCGGTCTGAGCGCGCTACCCATCGGGCATAGTCAAAGAGATTTTCAGCGTCGGCGACCTAAAGTGAACTAGCGCTTGCTGCGGTAATTGACGCAGTAGAATGAGCGCTATCATCGTCATCGCCGCCTCAGCGGGTGGCCTCGACCCACTCCTGCAGATCATCACCGCGCTGCCGCCTGCCTGTCGTGCTTCAGTGTTCGTCGTCCAGCACATCGGAGCGAACCGAAGCATCCTCCCCGACATCCTCGGTTGGAACGGCAGTCTTCCGGCAGCTTTTGCACAGCACGGCGAGGCAATTGAGCCCGGTCGGGTCTACGTCGCGCCGCCCGATCATCACATGCGGCTGCGCTTCGGTGGAGTCATTTTGGACCAAGGGATCAAGGTGCACTTCGCACGTCCGGCCGCCGACCCCTTGTTCGTTTCAGCCGCCGAAACCTACGGCAAGCGCGTCATCGGGATCGTGCTCAGTGGCGGTAACAGCGATGGGGCCGAGGGCATGCGCGCGATCACGGCACACGGTGGCCTTGGCTTGGTGCAGGATCTGACCGAGGCTCTGCATCCGGAAATGCCCCTAGCGGCGTTGCGGTACGATCATCCTGAGCCTCCCCTCACGGCTGTTCGACTGGCCGAGCGGGTCGCGGCGCATTGTGCCAAATTTTGACGTAAATCGGCGTCTCATTATCGCGTACCATCGACAGATTAGGGCCATGGCGCGACCTTCTTGCCAGCACGCCCCCACCTCGACGCTCAGAACGGTGTGCGTTACCTCCCGCCCATGGCCAAAGAGATCCCCAGCGTCGGCGACCTGCGCCGCAAATCCGAGGTAACGGATGACGAGATCCAAGCAGCCACTGCTGCCTACCTAGAGGACGAGAGTGCTGAGCCGTTCGTGTTCAAATCCGGTCACCAGATCAACGTGGCCAAGGCGATCGAGATGCACCCGCAGGCCAAGAAGCTCCTGGCTGACGAGGTGACGAAGCCCGGCTTGCGCCGGACCATGGTAATGACAGCGGTCATCATGGGCTTCCCGGTGCAAGGATGAGCGAGTCGTCTCCCCCGCTCTTTAGAGCAGCCGTCCACCGCGCGATGGCGCGCCTCGATGGGTTCGCCCGCGGCCTCGGCTTGGATGAGGCGGTTACGCGCATGATCGTTGAGCAGGTCGTCGTTGAGATGCCGCTGGCCGAGGACGAGGAGCGCATGATCGAGGCGCGCCACCGGATGATCATAGCCTCCGCCTGAGTGCTCCCATTGAGGTGCACGCACGATGCAACCATTCATACAACAACTAAGAAATATTTCTTACATTGCAGCAGGCATTACTGATCGACATGGCGGTAATGTAAGCGAATTTAGAAATTATGCGTTGCATTCGCTTCGCTTGGCCCACATTTCGGTAGTCCCAAAACCGTTAAGAGCAAGCGAAGTGACTGTTGAAACCTTAGATGGCGTGGCGAATTTCACCGAACTGGCCGGTGAAATTGTCTCTGCTTATGTGTCAAACAATCCCGTCCCGGTCGCTGAGCTTCCGAAGCTGATCCAGAGCGTGCACAGCGCGATATTGCGGTTGGCCTCTGGTACCGTCTCCGAACGGGCCGCCGAGGCGGAGAGGCCCACACCCGCACAGATCCGCAAGTCGGTTCGCGACGACGGCATCACGAGCTTCATCGACGGCAAGACCTACAAGACGCTCAAGCGCCACCTGACCGCCAACGGTCTCAGCCCGCAGAGCTACCGCGAGCGCTACGGCCTGCTGGCTGACTACCCGATGGTCGCCCCAAGCTACGCGGCCCAGCGCTCTGCCCTCGCCAAAGCCATCGGCCTCGGCGTGCCCGGCGCACGTAGGTCAGCGTAAGAGCGGGATCAGGCGCACGATCGTTCCAGCCGGCTGCAGAAACCCAAGAGACCTGTTTTGCGCTGGTCGACCGAAGGTGTCGGCCCAATTCAGGTTTATGATGTCGGCGCTCGGCGCTGCGATTGCCGGCGTCTCGGCCAATTTCGCGGCTCTACGCTTGGCGGCGCCGATCCAACGTACGACCCAGTACCCGCCTCCGCAGCGAGACGTTGGCGGCTGCTCAGGCTTGGACCAGCGTCGGCTCGGGCGATTAGCGTCGCGTTTGGCTGGAGACATGAATGATCCCCTATCGGCGCTTCAGGTTGCATCTGATAGCGGAGCTTGAAACTGCGCCGCATCCTTCGTTCAGAGTAAGCAGTCCCGCATCAGCTTGATCGGCATGAGCTGCCAGTAGATCATTGGCGTGTGCTATCTTAGCAAACTTCCAGGCCGAGACATCCCGGGCCTCATCGTGCAGCAGGCAGAGGCTACGCGAAGGCGACGGTCGCATTTATTCGATTAGGTCAGCTTCGAAATACATCCTGAAGCGCCACCGCACGGCACCTTCGGCATCGCGGACGGCTGCGACGTAGTCCTGTCGACCGGGGCTATCGCTTAGGCCTTGCGCGATCCGGATCATGATCCTCACCGCCTGCGCACGCGCTGCATCCAGGTCAGGCAATTCGTACCCGTTTTTATCATGAGCGACCTCAGTCCCATCATGCAGGTCGATGAAGAAGCGAGGCATGAGGCGCATCTCAGGAACGGCGGACGGCGTCGATCTACGCAGTTCTTGCGCCGCCGTTCGTGCTCATCCGCTAGCGCTCCTGGCACGCTGGCGTCGGTCTCACCGGTATGGCACCTCGCAGGCATGCCGAAGCTCAAGCCGCCGACCTGCGAAGTGAAGATTGGAGACGTCTGGTGCGCCGTGAGCCTAGACGAGGCCGCAACACGTCATGTCATGGCGACGAAGCGCTGCCCGGCCTGCCACGGTCAGGTGATGATCCTTGGCGCCTACGGCTCGCCCACCGTCCGTCGGACCATGTCACACCGGAAGTCGCATACCGGTTGCTCGCTGATGCCCAGAACGTACTCCGGTACGCCCTCGCCGCATCCGCAGGCGATTGCCTGAGATCCGCTACTGCCCCGCCGCCCGATCTGATCACGGGCTGGCGGGGGAGGTCGTCGATCTCACCAGCTTTCCGGCAGGATGGCCGATGGCGGTTGAGCGAACGTGAATGGCTCAGCCTGTCCACCCGCCCCTCATCGTTCCTCTCGATGAAGATGACGCCGGTGGGTTTTGAACCAGCGTATCCTAGAAGAGCGCGACGAGTGCGACGCCGGCCACCATGAGGAACCCACCAAGGATCCGCCAGATGCTGGCAGGATGACGCTCGAAGCCAACCCAACCATAATTATCGAGCACGATTGATGTGACGACGCCTGCGGTCACGAGCAGGCCGAGAAATGGGGCGGCTCCGATCTGACGGGCCACAACGAACTGGGCCAGGATGATGCATCCGCCGAGGATCCCGCCGAGCCACGCCCACCAGGGCATTGCCATAGCTTGAGCCGCTGTCGGCCAAGCGAGTTTGCCTGAGAGCAGGCCGACCACAAGAATGCACGTTGCGGTGCCGGCAACGACAATCAAACCTGCGGTTAGTGACTCATCCAGCCCTTTGGACAGTGCCCCGTTCTGCCCGGCCTGGACGGCGTTGGCGACGCCAGCGAGTAGCACGAAGCCGTAGAGATACCACATGGTTGAGATCCGCTTCTATGAGATCTCTACCTAGGGCTGCCAGCCATGGCCCGTCTCACAACTGCCGGCGGCATCTCGTCCTAGAAGCTTAGTAAATCATCCTTCAGCATCTTTTCCACGAGGCGGTGGATGGCTTCAGCGCGGGATGTTCTGCGTCGCCCCCCCCATGATCTTCCGTGGAACGCCCGTCCTGAACCGATCGTACTTGCGACCCATGGCGTCGAGTTCTGCACCGGTTGCTATCCTGATGAAGGGGCGAAGCTCTTCGCCAAAGACACGGAGAAGCCTGGCGCGAAATAGATCGTCGGTTTCGGGATGGCTCATTTCAGGTACCCCTTCGTCTTCAGGCGCTCAGTGGTACGGCTTAAGCGCCCCACTGCCCATCCTCGCCTCGACCGGACGGTGGTCGCATTGCCCCCGTCGTCATGGTCCCCCGATCGGTCTGCCCAGCTCCCCGAAAAAAGAACCTTTTAACGGTCGCGAAAACGAACGGCACTCCCTGGGGGTGGCCCCATTTCCGAATAAAAACCGGCCCTTTTTATAGGCGCACCACGGCGGAGCGGCAGACCCCAGTCCGATTGCCCGTTGTCACTACGCATGCGCCAAAGGATGCGTCGCCATCGCTACGCCTTGCGTTCGCGGGCTTTGACATCAAAGGCGTCGTTCGCGCTGAGTGGGAGTTCAATTGTCGAAAGCGCTTCGCAGCCCGCTGCGCTGAGCTTCCACTCCATCCGATTAGCTTCGTCGGTATGCCCCGTCGGCTCGACGAGGCCCCGGCGCGCTAGGCTACGAAGGCTGGTGTCTGCCGCGTAAAAGCGAGCATGATCCACCAAGAGACGAAGCTTGTAGCGATCCCATGCGCTTAGTGTCGTCCTGCGAGCAGCCATGTCACGGTGCTTTCCGCTCCCGGAACCGGATCCCTGCCCCGCCGCCGTTCTCGGGGATAAATTCAAGGCCGGCGGCCTCGAACGCAGCGATCAGAGCCCGCATGTTGGCGCCCATCATGCGCGCGCTTTCAGGCTTCGCCTCGAACGCCTCGATCGTCGGCGCCGGCACCTTCGAGGCCTCGAACAGGTCCGCTTGCCGCCATCCCAGCATGGCGCGCGCAGCACGGCATAGCCGGGGCGTGAGGCGGGTCGGTTGCTGCGGCATCGGGCACAATCTCCGAGCCGAATAATACGGGGCACCTGCCCAAAACTCAATGGCTGAGCCATAGGTCTATTGACAGGCCCCAGGTACCTGCTAAAGCTATGGCTGTTCCCTAGGTTAGGGGTTGAGCCATGGCCCACCGCACCGTCTCTTGGACCCGCATCGACCGCGCTGGCCGCGACAGCCGTCCCGCAATCCCCGCCGGTCTGCTGTCGGCCCGCGCCTTCATCCAGTTCGGCGCCAGCAAGCGCGCCCTCGTCGTCTCTGGCCAGTACGACCGCGCCGCCATCATGGCCGCCGCCTGCCGCGCTGCCCCCGGCATCATGGAGCGCTGCGGCGTCTCCCGCCGCGAGGCGATGTCCTCCGCCCTCAAGGCCGCGTGGCAGGTCGCCAAAGCTGCCCACCGAGCTGCTGCTCACTGAGGTCCGCCCCCATGCTCGCTAACCTCACCCCCGACCAGCTCGTGTTCCTGTCCTGGCTCACGCCTGTCTTTCTCGGCGCCAGCAGCATCATGTTGGTTCGCGACCTCCCGGCCGTGCGCCGCTACTTCGGCGAGGTGGCGTGATGCTCGCCGCTCTCGCCGCCTTCTCAATCGCCGGCCTCTGCACCGGGACCGCGTTCCTCGCCTCCTACATCGAGGAGAACGGGTTCCCCGAGCTGCCCACGCTGCGCCGTGCCGCGCTCGCCCCGGCCATTATTCCGGCCGGGAATAATGCCGCCCCGCTCTGGTGCGAGCGCACCCGCCGCTGGCGTCACCCCGTGACCCGCGCCTTCGTCAAAGCCCCTTCCGGTCGTTGAGGATCTGCACCCATGGCCGCTTTCGAGATCACCCATTCCGCCCGCAACGGCTCGAACACCACCGGCTCTGTCCAGGTCGAGCGCACCGGCAAGGTCTACACCTTCCTGGCCTTCCCGAACGGCAACGTGATGCTGGCGAATGGCACCCGCCCCGTCCCCGCAAACCGCCTCCGCGACGTTCGGCTCTTCGTGTCCAAGCGCTTCGCTGTTGTGTGGGCCGCTCCCGCGATGGTTCCGCAGCAGTGCCAGCCGCAGCAGGCCGACGCTGGGCGCCGCGGCTTCCTCCGAACCGCGCTGACCGCCGGCATCCTCGCCGCCACGTCCGTCCCCGCGATCGCCCAGGGGTATCAAGGAAACCCTGATACCTACCGCGGCGACGATACCGCGCGCCTGCCGGACCACGCTGCGCTCTGGGCTCGCATGCCACTGCCGTTCACGCCCGCCGAGGCGTGGCACCTGCTGTCGCCCGCCACACAGGCCGAGATCGGCGCGGCCGTCATCGGCTTGGTGCTGGCCGAGTACGTCTCCGGTGACATGCACGGGGACGCGGATCGCTTCCACGACGAAGCCCTGCGTAGCGACGCCATGGACGTGGGCAGCGACCTGCTTACCTGCATCGAGCAGCGCCTGTGGGTGCTGTTCCCCGACCTCTACGGCCCCGACGGCGATCATCCCGCCTGGGCCCTGAATTCAGGCATGGCGCCACCCGCCGCCTGACCAGCCGAACGCCTCGCGTTCGCTTCCTTCTCACCACCGACCACCGCCACGAGCCCCAACCGGAGCGCGAACGATGACCTATGCCCGCATCCCGAATTTCAGCCAGCCTGTCCCGGCCCGCAGCGATAGCCCCCGCACCGGCCGCCGCCGCCTCTCGGCTGATGGCCGCTACCTGAACCTGCCGAACGAACCCGTGCCGGGCGAAATCGAGCCCTGGCAGGCCCTGACGCCGATCCGGCCGGACACTGCGCACAGCCGGTCCCTCCGCTTCCTCGACGCCGCGGGCGAACTGCTGGCCGCCATCGCCATCATCGGCGGCGGCATGGTGCTGACCGGCCTCGCCTCCCTGCTCTGACCTGACCCGCAACCGAGCGGGCCGGACGCCCGCGCCTCTCGCATCAGGACGCCACCCGATGTCCAACAAGGCCCGCGATCAGAAGCCGACACGTCTCAACGCCCACCTTGAGGAGCGCTTAGAGACCGTCAGGAACGGCCCCGGCAAGCTGCTCAAGCCGAAGAAGGCCAAGGCAAAAGCCGAACCCGCACCGGCTACCGAGCCCGCGCTGCCACCACCGCAGGAGACCGTAGCGCCGCTCGGCACGGTCGCTGTGTCGCCGGGCCCGCACCCTGACGCCTACGGCCTCGTGGTTGATGAGAACGGCCTGGGCCTGCACGCCCCGCCCGGTGCTCACATCATCGTGGAGCCGATCATGCCGGCAAAGGCAGGGCTCGCCGTGTTCTACATGAAGGAAGCACCCGGCCCGGCCATCTTCGACCTGACCCGCAACTTCCAGCCCGAGTTTTCGGGTCCGTTCGCCCCCGGCTCCGAGGTCATGCCGCTGATTGAAGTGTGCCTGCCAGACTCGGGGCAGATCGGGCACATGCGCGCCGATCGCGTGGCGACGATCCACAAGGTGCGCGGCGTGTTCACGCCCACCGAGATCATGGCGCAGCACCACCGAGCGCCTGCGGCCCTGCCAGAGATGGCCGAGTGCCCCGAGGGCATGGGCGAGCACTATGTCGAGGATACCACCGCTTACCCGCTCGTCCGGCCAGGCGAGACCGTGGTCTATGATGGCATGCAGCGCGAGCCGACCAATGGGGCGCTGTGCATCTTGCAATGGGGCGGCGGCACCCGCGACGTGTTGCAGACGAACCGACGCCCGGTCGGCGGCTGGGACGAGGAAGGCTGGTTCGTTGACCCGGTGAACCGGCCGAGTAACCGAGCCATGCTTGAGCGGCGGCTGGCTTCCGGTAGACCCGGCTTGCTGCACTCCAGCGATGGCCCCTACACCAAGGAGCATCTTCGCGAGCGAATTGTCGGCACCGTCGTCGGCGTGCTGGTGCCGCAGCGCGCAGTTAACTCAGCGGTCGCAGTCGACATCGCGCCCGACCAAGCTCAGCCCGTCACCGTAGGCGAGGCCGACCCCTTGGCGCATGTGCATCCGATCGACCGGGCGCACGAGCAGATCAACACCGCTGCGGCGGCCAAGGCGCTGACCGCTGCCGTGTCGCCCGCGTTGCGTGCCGCGATCGTGGCGCATCGAGACGCCTTCACAGCGTCTCACCACGAACGCGACGACAGCGATGCCAATATGGATCGGCACTATGCCGTGATCGATCGGGCCGCGGACGCGATTGATGCGGTCCCATCCCGCACGCTCGCGGATCTACGCGCCAAGCTGACCTACCTGCCGCCGCGCGTTCTGCCGGACGTGAATGGTCGGGATGGCGAGGCCGAGGCGCCCGAGATTGCGATACCCGAGATTACGATCAAGACGCCGCCAGCAGCCGCGGCCAACCTGACTGCCGATCCGTCCGCAGTCCACATCGAACCGCTGCGATGGGGCGGCAGGGGTAACGTGGTCTCGCTCGCGGGCATCGCTGCTTTGGAACTGTCCGCAGCGGCTGGTGACGCCCTTCTTGCTTTGGCGCGGCGCCGCTGATGCCGACCCTGCTCCCGAACCACTCCCGGCACGCTGTGGCCGCTGGGCGCCTGTCCTGGCCCGACACAGCCCGGTTCGTGGTCTTGCTGCTACGGGTGCGCCGGCTCAACCGGCGTCTCGGCACAGCGCATGCCCGCGTCGAGCGCTACGGCCTCGATGCCGCCGGCCCTGCTCTGCTGTTGACCGCACGGCGTTGGATGGAAGCTCACGAGGCAATAAACAATCTACTCGGGACGCCGGAGTTGCCTGAGGTGGGGCAGGTGCGGGCGATGATGCGTAAGCCAAAACCAATGTGAGCATCCACGCCCGCCCTTTCGATAGACCTTGGGGGGAAGCATCGCAGGGCGAGCGTGGCGGTCGAGAGGAGACCCGACCCCTCGGTCGTAGCAAAGCTCATGCACGGCTCAAACGCCCCGCGCATCTGGCAGAGCCGATACTACCCAAGAAACAAAGGCCTACGGCTGACCTGCCAGCCACTCGTCCTCGATCGTGAGGGTAGCTCGGTAGACCGGGATACCGTGGTCGTCCCGCATCGTGACACTGACCTTCTCACCGACACTCCCGAGCGGCTGATCCTTCACCATGTCGGGGAGCGACCGAAGCGCTTCCTGCGAGGCGGAGTGGGCATCATCGAACTCGATGCCCTCATCGTCGCTGACAACACTGCCGTTGGTCACGTCGAAGAAGTAGCGAGCCATCAGCGCCTCCAAAGTCGGTGCTGAGCTAACCGCGCGAGCGTGAGAGAGGTTCTGGAGGTTTGCTGCGATGGCTGATCGCGTAGCCTCTGCGTGTCCGCGCCCGCGTCATGAGCTGCCGGGAACGACCTTATTGGGCAGGCGCAGATACTGAGGGCTGAAAGCGGCCAGGGCTCGCAAGCCGTCCCAGTCTTGGATGACCAGCTGGCGAGACCGTAAGTCGATCAAGCCGTCCAACCTTAGGGACCTCATCGTTCGGTTCACGTGGACCGAGGTTAGGCCCAATGCATCGGCGAGATCAGGCTGTCGAAGCGGCATCCACATAGTATGATCGCTCGCCAACCCGGCGGCTTCGAGGCGTAGGTACAGTTCGCAGATCAGATGCGCGAACCTCTGCCGTGCGTCGCGTCGACCTAGACTGGTGATCCAAGCACGGTGGATCGCAGCAGTAATCAAGGTCTCCCGCCATAGCGCAGCTGCGATGGTGGGCGAGCCGTCTGACAGTTGGCGAAGCGCGGTATGCGGCACGAAGGCGACGACGGCGCGCGTGATCGCAGCCATGCCGAAGTCTGGCTGGGGAAGGTGGAGGCCTTGCAGGTCGGGCATATCGCCAGGCACGTGGATCGACAGGATCTGACGCTTACCCTCGGTAAGAAGCTGATAGCAGCAGGTCCAGCCGTCGAGGACGACGCAAGAGTGTAGGGACGTGGCGCCTCCGTAGATGATGTCCTGCTGGGCTTCGAACGTTCGGCTCGCCACCGGCAACTTTCTCAGCGCGTGCTCCTCCGTCTTCGAGAGGCGTGCGGCGCTGCCCAACCTACGGATCATCGTGTCGAGCGGGTATCCTGAAGGTGCCATCGCGCCGCGCTGCCGGTTGGGGGCGAAAGAGCCTCCCATCGCGCTGCACACAGCTCATCTGAGCGCAACTGGAACTAACCTATGATGCTATGACGGTGTGACGGATCGCCATAACTGGATGGACGGCCGCAGAGAGATTGAACCTAACCCGCACGGCTCTCCCTAGCTTGAAGGCTATATCCAGCTTGTGCACCGCGGCCCGCTAGCATTTCATTAACCATCCGCCGTGAGGAATGCCTTCGACGTCCGGAAGCCATTCGGGGCGCCTCCCTTACCTCGCCCGCCCGGTCCACCGCGGCGGGCTTTTCTTTAAAGGGTGCCTAGTACGCCTCGCGGAGGTTCGATCTTATACCCCCGATGCTCGGATCTGGATCAGCCCGCGCCGGCGAACCGGGCGGGCTGGCCACGGTACGCTAAGCTGCCCAGCGCCACCCTACCCGTTGAGTTGCGTTGCGTATTAGCTCGCCGGACTCGTCGGGCAATACCTCAAGCGCCGCCGCGCCGGGCACATGTCAGTCCGCTCCGGTACGGCATTGTGCTTGTGGCAATGGGTCAGGTGCATGCCTTGCCGTTCGGCAGAACTACCTCGTTGTAGGTGGACTTGTAGGTCTGACCGCCACGCATCGGCCAAGGCACGCTCGCCTTGAACGTCAGCTGATTGTTCGCTCCACCCACGAACCGCATCAGGTTGCTGCCGAACATCGCCGGGTAGGGAACAGTGACCTCTGCTAAAAAATACCGCATCCCAGCGAGCTGAAAGCCCTCCGGCACTTTCAGGCCTGTCGCCGTTCCGACCGCTCGCGCGGTGCCATTGCCCGTCGCGTAGCTCGAACACACGCGTGGTGTTTGACCGTCACCGTCGGCGGTGACGCCGAGCGCCGTGATGACGATCGCCGCTCCGTTGCTTGGATAAGGCGTGAGCACGAGTTTGGCCGAAGCCAGGATGTCGCTCATCGCCGCCGCCGCCATCGTGGTCTGGCCGTCCCCCTGGGACGTGAGATCCGCCACCGCGCGCGCCAGAAGTGTGACCCTACGATAGTGATCGATCGCACGCCCGAACTCCGTTACGCCGAACAGCAGAGCCAGCATCACCGGCAGGATCAGCGCGAACTCGATCGCCGAAACGCCGCGCGCATCATCGCGGAAGCGTAACGCGACCTGATCGCTCCAAGTGATCGCATGCATCACTGCCCTCCACATATCAGCAGCTCTGCCCCGACGAGGTGTCGTAGGGCTCAGTCCGGAACACGGCCGTGGATTGGAGCAATCGCGCACCATCACCGAAGCCTGGCAGGCCCGCGTAGAGGAAGCTGAATGCAACGCGGTACTTGGCCGCCGCGGTGAAGACCACAATTGCCCCCGGCTGGGCGCAGGCGTAGTTCGTACCGAAGCCCTTGGTCCAATCCCCAGTCTTCATGTCTAGCGGCGTCGGCACGGTACCGTTAGCAAACGAGGTGCTTAAAACCACGTTGAGCTTCAGCGTGCTGCAGTCGAACACGGTGGGGACACGCGACGTTGATGCGCCGCAGATGGCCGTCTTCATATTGGCCAGCAGCGTGCTGGCGTCGGTCTGGCCGGTGTTCGCCTTCTGGAACTGTCCCGTGTAGATCGTTCGGCCGGCGCGCTGGAGCGCGTCGTCGAGGTTCCGTGACGCCCAGACCATCAGACTGGTCTGTAGGATCACGGCGAGCAGACTCAGGAACGGCAGTGAGATCAGCGCAAACTCGACTGCCGTAGCGCCGTCCTCTGCTCGCGCTAGAAGACTGCTGACTTCAACGCATCGACGAGCCGTCCGATTACGACACTTTGAAGGGCGGGACATCCGATGATCTCGCGACAGGCAATTGATTTGGCAGGTTCCGCCGACGGGTCACTCGACAATCCTGAGCTTCTTGTCTGCGACCTTCACGATCACCGGACACGACACGATCACACGAATATCATCGTAATCCATATCGCTCCCGGCGTTCGGCGGTCGATCTTCCCAGCCGTAGTACATGTACTTGCCTTCGCTGCAGCTCGCGGTCGCGGTCACCGGGTTATGTGTCGTATGGCTGTTGGGTAGAATGCCGCCGTCAGATTTGTTTTTACACTGACTCAAATTATCGCAGACGATCGTCTCGAGGACAGGGTTTGAGACCATGCTGATCGATGAGTAAGTTGGGCCACTGTATACGCGATAGCCTTTCATGCTCGTTGATTGCACGCGCAAACCGGTATCGATTGCCGTATCGGTGTAATACTCGTAGGTCTCCTGATTAGTGTTATCCCAAAGAGACTTGTTGCTGCGAGCGTTACGGACGTTGTGCAGCATGTAGCTGGGTGCTTCGTTGGCACCACAGGTAGGCGGGGCGTTCTTCGAATAGTCGGTCGGCGGGGTGCCGTTGTCGGCGATGGCAACGATCCCGCGGCGCCCCTTATCGGCCTCGCTCTGCCGCTTGGGATCCGACGAGTAGCAGTACATGTAGATACGATTGTAGTCCGCGGCCTCAGGCGAGAGTTGGCTGAACGTCGGTGGACTTGTCTGGTAAACGGGTGCGACCCGATTGACCGTGGTGGCGGTGCCGACCGTGATCTGTCGCGGCATACCAGGTAGTAGGTGCAGGAGGCTCGTCCGCAGCGTCGTCGAGATCGTCACCCGATAGTTCGCGCCGTCGATCCATGAACCGTTGATCTGGAAGCCGTTGGTCGTAGAGCCCGAACCGATCCGGGAGGTCAGCTGGGCGCTCGCGAGGCGCAGCCCCTCGGTTGCGGCCGCCACAGTGTCAGCATTGGCGACGAGCAGCGCGGTCGCATCAGCGACGCTGGACTCAACCGCCCGAATGCGCACCGCATTGCCGTAGTCGATAACAAGACCGCCGGCGCCGAGGAGCAGGGGCAGGCTGAGACCGAAGATGAAGACGACGTTTCCAGCTTCGGCTCGTGCGAAAGACCGCAGTGGGGCCACCACACAATCGCGCATACAGACCCCCCGTCCGGCCTGATTGTTGGTGGGCAGTCGAAGCAGTTTCACGCATACGTGATACGGCTTAATACAATCTTCTAGTCAGTAATCACTCGTGCCAATCGGGCTTACAAGGCCCATCTTGCCGGTTAAATTATTCTAAAAACACCCGCGGTTAGTAGGCGGCGCATAGAAGCAATAATAACATGCATTGTGAGGCCCGCGGCTGTTAAGAGCATAAAATTCGAGGTGCGCGGACCGCGCTACACGACGCAAGTCGACGAGTTGCCGGCGGCGCGCGCATATCGGCCTGATGATCGGCAAACCTCGTCCGCGCCCACGAAGACCAGCGGATCATGGCGGGGTCGGTCGCGCCGCCATGATAGCCGCCGCCAGCACCGTCCTGAACGTGGTCTCGCGGTGTCCGGACTGTCCGACCATCGCGAAGGCTGGCGAAGCATTCACGAGCGCTGCGATGTCGATGCCGTGCCCGCTGGCGAAGCGGTAGGGGCCGGCCGCTGGATCCCGCAGGTAGAGGTCGATTGCCGCGACGACCTCCTGGCTCTTGATAATGCCGGCCCTGCGCAGGTCGGCGACAGTCGAAGGTCCGGCCGGCATGGTCGCGCTGATGTTCCCCTGACGTTAATTTAACCGTGCCGCCCGGCCGACATGGACCGTCCCGGCCCGTTCCGGCGAGTAGCAGTCGCGCCACAAACCTCAGCAGAGGAGCGACTCAGTTCGTCAAGGCGGGCGAGCAGAACCGCGATGAGACGGGTATCGGCCTCTATTACCGCAACTTTTGCGGCTTGCATCTCAACCGTCAGATCGGGGAGCTCAAGCTCGATCCAACCGCGGTGGACCCGCGCTTTCGTGGTGGCGATCTCGCGCCTGACTTTATCGAGTTCGGCCATGGCCCCTCAACGTTGATTTAACCGTGCTGCCCAGCCGACATGGACCGTTACGGCCGTATCGTCTTTCGAGATGAGAGGCCGACTCTCAGCGTCGAGCGAAGGTTAGCCCGCTGATCTGCTTCTGGAGTTCCTTGGCGATCCGCTCGGCTTCCTCAATGGTGGTACCAGGGGTCAGCTTTAAACCAAGTACTGTGCGCGCCAGTGCAGTGACGGCATCTGCGCCTTCGAGTGCGATCCAGGGTTCTCTACCTGCGTGCTCCTTCACCGCAAACCGTATCCCTACACATTCTGTCATCTCGAACCCTTGTGGTCGGCAGATAAGCGAAACACCGCTGCGAGCGTTGTGTCAGGCCATCGAATGCAACGTCACAGCGGCTCACAGACCTTCTGATCGTTCTCGTCGAACACGTGTTCGATCACGCTGTAGGGCGGTCCGTCGAACCAGCCAATCGCCTGAGCTTCCTGGCCGGAGATCGTGCGTGTCGTGACCGGCTCTCCGGCCTCCTTGGTCGCGATCATCGCCTCATCGACCCGGATGGCGAGAACGGTGCGCGAGCCGATGTCGGTGCAGCGGTACCGGATACCGGAGCAGATGAACTCCGCGCCGATGCGGAAATCAGACTGGTCCATTGGCGTCTCCCCAACGACCCCTATCATGCATCAGGACCTAAGACGGCCACCAGTCGGCAGTGCCCGAATGGCAAGACAGAAAGGGGTCGGTGTCGGGATGGTACTTAGCGCCACGCCTGACACACTCACCTCCATCGCCTTACCGGGCACGAGGCGGCGCAAGATCCTCCAGCGTTGACTTAGGCACCACCGCCGGCCGACATGGACCGTTCCGGCTGCACCCGCCCTAGCGAGTCGCGGCCACCATCAGGAGCACAGCCACCGCGGATCTGAGACCCTGAAACGACTACGGGCCCCCTGTCGCCAAACAGAGAGCCCGCGAAATCGAAGTGCCCTGGTGGGGCCAGTCGTCAAATCCCCATCAGCCACAGCTCCCCTCGGGAGTCAACGGGAACGCCAATTCCCGGAGCGATGAAGTCGTGCCTTGATCACAGCCGCGGTCCGAAAAGGACCGGGTTCGATGTTTCACGCCACCACGCGGTCGGCGATCGAGGACGCGCGGACTCTCGCGCAGCTCGACGACTTGTCGCGCACCATTTGGCAGGCCCACGCCGCCGAGACCGTCACCGATGCCGAGGCGCAGGGCTTGGCTGAGACCCTGCACACCCGCAGGAGCGCGATCCGCGAGGCTGTGGCGCCCGTTGGTATCCCGCTCGGCCGGCGTGACGCTGTTTCCGCCCAAGCGCCTTCAGCGGGCTCCTGAGCGATCCATGGCGATCGAGCGCCGCCGACGGCTGGCCTGCTCCGGACCGATGCCGCCCGCACTCGCCAGCCGGTTCACCACCGGGCAGCTCGCGGTCCTGCGGATCGTTGGGGACGAGATGGCCCGCAACGGCGCGTGCGGGCTGTGCATCGACGCCATCGCGGCGCGGGCGGGCGTGTGCCGCCGGCTGGCTCAAGGAGCGATCCGGCTGGCCGAGGGCGACGGGCTGCTGACCATCCAGGAGCGCCGCCACCTGGGCCGGAAGTCCGACCCGAACGTGGTCCGCATCATCTCGCGAGAGTGGCTGCAATGGCTTCGGCGGGGAGGACGTTCCGCAGCCCCGGCGCTGCTGGGCAGCATAGGGTGCAAAAGGACTCACCCCACGGATACGGGAGATCCACAAGGGCAGATTGTGGATGCTGGACCGAAGAAGGGCTGCCGACAGGCAGCGGGCGACCCTGGCCGAAGCGATCCCGTAAGAATTCTCGCGGGTGGTAGGACGGGCCGAGCTATGCGGTGAGGGTCTGCGGGCGTTCGGTAGGCCGAACAAGGTCGATAGCCCGTTGGTCGCGTGCAACCCGCTGATCGGTCATGCATTGCGCGAAGCTACTGAACCCCCGATACCGCCATAGCTCCATCTCACGATGACAGCCTTTGAACTCATCCGCGCTCTGGCGCACAACGCTGCCATCGGTATCGTCGTCACCGACAAGGTGGTCGACCCGCCAGGGCCGACGATCCTCTACGCCAACCCCGCCTTCGAGCAGCTCGTCGGGCGCGATTTGGGTGATATTCTTGGCCAAACCCCACGTTTCATGCAGGGTAAGGAGACGCGTCGCGAGACGCTCGACGCCTTCCACCGCGCTCTGGTCGCTGGCGAGCGCTTCCATGGCTACCTGACCAACTACCGGGGGGATGGCTTCAAGTATCGCGCGGAGATCGATTGCCGACCGCTGCGCACGGCTGACGGCCGCATCGAGAATTTCGTCGCGTTCGAGCGGGAGGTGCTGCGCCGAATTGGTCGTCCCGCTGGCAGTGCAGCTGGGCGCTACGAACCTGCTATCCTAAGTAACGGTGCGTTAACAACCGTACTGCGCAGTCTCGCCATATTCGAGCACGTCTAAGTTGTTATACGCCAAATCACGGCCACGTGATTACAGTTATCGTGTGCGAAT
>NZ_JALNUM010000082.1:0-29104 GCF_026540795.1 Methylobacterium sp. GC_Met_2 | reverse complement strand
GTCGCCAGCGCCCGGCTGCCGATGATATCGAGCGGGTAATGCACGCCGAGCGCGACGCGGCTGTTGGCGTAGTCGGCCGCGCGGGCGAGCATGCTTTGGTACTGCTGCGGCACCAGCATCGCCAGCAGGATGCCGTCCGTGAACGCGTAAGTGGTGTGGCCGCTCGGGAAGGACGGGTTGGTGGCGATGCCGCTGAGCGCCGTCGGATCGTAGATATTGAAGCGGTCGGGTGCCGCCTGGACCGGCCGGGAGGAGCCGTAGACGTCCTGGCCCGGTTGCGTGTTGGTAACGCCGTAGGCGAGATCGTAGACGCTGTTGGTGGTGTTGGGCAGGCCGTTATAGCTCGGCAGGCTGTAGCCGACCGGCGCCACGGCCGGATTCGCGACGTAATTGTTCGGCGTGACGCTCGGGTTATTGGCCGCACCGTTGGCGAAGTAGTTCTTGGCGACGCCGAGATTGTTGCCGCTGAACGTGTAGGCGCCGACAAGGAGGTTGACCACGCTGCCGAGCGGGCCGGTGCCCCCCTGTGCGACGCCGCGCTGGTAGATCGGGCCGAGCTGGGCGCCGAGGCCACCCACGAGCTGCTGCGGGACGATCCCGTTGATCGGGGTCTGGGCCGGCAGGCCGCCCCCGAGGTTGGCGGCCACGCCGTAGGTGCCGAGCCCCGACGAAGACAGGTTGTTGCTGGCCGAGCCGAGGAGGTTCTTGTCGCTGATTGCGAGCTGCTGCTGCGCGAGGCCGGCGCCGGTGTTGGTCGCGGCTGACTGCGCGAGGTTGCGTTGCAGGGTCTGCTGGCCGGTGGCCGTCGCGTTGAGCGTCAGATACGGCGCCAGTAGATTGAGCACGTTCACATCGGACGGCGTCGTGTTGGCGGTCTGTGCCTGCGCGCCGGAACCGAAGGCCGCGACCGTCAAGGCCGCAATCGAAACCCCGTATCGCAATCTCATATCCGGCCCCCAAAGCCCGCGGCCATTCGGCTGCGGCCGGAGATTTAGCGTAAACGCCAAGCCCGGTTACGTCATAATCCAGTCACAATAAGCAAACTTACGCTATGTCGCATCCGAGCAACACGATATTAACTTAGCCAACACATGACGCCGTGCTGCGATGTCTTGACCTTGCTTTCCAGCAAGCTCTTACTGTGCCCATTGAGTCTGTCGGCTCAATCGTCCGGGCGCAGATCGCAGCTCTGAACCTTGCTATTGGTGCAAGCTAGCGTCCAACTGAAATCTACGCTGCGTAAGATCAATGACGACAAAATGAAGTCGTTTGCCGCGCGAATGCTGTTCCCGACGGCCCTCGCTGCGACCCTGCGTCACCGAAGCGTCACGGGCGCCTCTTAAGGCCGCTTTTACCAACCCATTTGATTCCGCGTGAGGGTTCATGTCCGATACCGCCGTGATGTCGTCACCGGGGGCCGCAGGAAGCCGACCGGCTGGCGTACCCCGCCTCGATCATGGGATGCACCCCGGCGGTGTGATCGCCTTCCTCCTCGTCCTGGTGGCGGGGCTCGGCTACGCAGTCGTGAGCCTGATCACCGACATGAACGCCGTGGGCGAAGCGCCCCTGGCCTACGGCGCCTTCGCGCTGCTGGGTCTCGCCCTGCTGATCGCCCTCGCCTTCGAGTTCGTGAACGGGTTCCACGACACCGCCAACGCCGTCGCCACGGTGATCTACACCCACTCGCTGCCGCCGCTCGTGGCAGTGATCTGGTCGGGGTTCTTCAACTTCCTCGGCGTGATGCTCTCCTCCGGGGCGGTGGCCTACGCCATCGTCACCCTGCTGCCGGTGGAACTGATCCTCCATGTCGGCTCGGGGGCGGGCTACGCGATGATCTTCGCGCTGCTGCTGGCGGCGATCATCTGGAATCTCGGCACCTGGGCCTTCGGGCTGCCGAACTCCTCGTCCCACGCGCTGATCGGTTCGGTGCTCGGCGTCGGCCTCGCCAACCAGTTGATGAGCGGCGCGGACGGTACCTCCGGCGTCGACTGGGGTCAGGCCTTCAACGTGTTCAAGGCGCTGCTGTTCTCGCCGATCTGCGGCTTCGTGCTGGCGGCGCTGCTGCTGCTCGCCCTGAAATTCACCGTGCGCCGCAAGGACCTCTACGAGGCGCCGGAGGGCGACGCGCCGCCCCCTCTGTGGATTCGGAGCCTGCTGATCCTGACCTGCACGCTGGTCTCGTTCTTCCACGGGGGCAATGACGGCCAGAAGGGCATGGGCCTGATCATGTTGATCCTGATCGGCGCCGCCCCCACGGCCTACGCGCTGAACCGCACCATGGCGGACGACACGACGCCGGCCTTCATGCAGGCCTCGACGTCGGCCAGCCAGGTCTTCTCCGCCCGCGCCCCTGGAGCCCCGGTGCCGGAGGCGGCAGAAGCGCGCCGGACGGTGACGGAGGCGCTGAAGACTAAGGACCTGAACCGCGCGCCCGTCTTCGCGGCCCTTGCGGCGCTTTCCAACGACATCGCCGCCAACGTGAAGAACTATGGCGCGATCCGCACGGTGCCGGCCGCCCAGACGCAGAACATGCGCAGCGACATGTACCTCGCCGCCGACGCGGTGCGGCTCCTGCCGAAGGCGGGCGCCGACCTCTCGGACGCCGAGACCGGAACTCTGAAGCGCTACGCGGGGCTGCTCAACGACGGCACGCGCTACATCCCGGGCTGGGTGAAGATCTGCGTGGCCCTGGCGCTCGGCCTCGGCACCATGGTCGGCTGGAAGCGCATCGTGGTGACGGTGGGCGAGAAGATCGGCAAGACGCACCTGACCTACGCGCAGGGTGCCTCCGCCGAGATCGTGGCCGCCGGCACGATCGGGCTCGCCGAACTCTATGGCCTGCCGGTCTCGACCACCCATATCCTGTCGTCGGGCGTCGCCGGAACGATGGCGGCCAACGGCTCGGGGCTCCAGATGTCGACGGTGCGCAACATGGCGCTGGCCTGGGTCATGACCCTGCCCGCCGCCATCACCCTCGCGGCCGGATTGTTCTTCATCCTGCGCCACGTGTTCTGACGCGCGGGCATCATCCCGGCCGGTGATCGCCGGCCTCGGGATGATGCTCACCGCGGGCCGGTTCGATCCGGGATTCGGGCTTCCCAAGGGCTTCAGCCCTTTGGCGGGTGCTCAGGGCGGAGCCCTGAGATGGTTGCCCGTGCAGAGCCCTCCGCGCGACGCGGAACATCGTCATAGCGCAGCCGGCCAGGTTCGCTGGGCCTGCCCCGCACGCCCCCCCCGGGCACGGAGCGGGCAGCGTATCGCCCGGCCGGCTGCGGCGCCCCCCAGCGCCTCAGGAACTCGCCATTGCCCGGACGAAGGCCAGACAGGTCCGGCGCGCGGCCGGATTATCGATCGCCGCGAAGATCGTGACGAGATCCGCCGCCTGCAGGATCGCCTCGTCCTGTCCTTCCGTCTCTGGGGAGAAGACCGTGACCGGAACACCCAACACGTCCGCAAGGCGGGCGAGGTCGTTCCGGGTCCGGGCCGTTCCCGGCATGGGCATCGGCGCGTGCAACGGCGCCGGCCCCGGCGGATAGCCGGGCGTCATCGCTCAGGCCGCCTTGTGGCCGAGCTGGATCGCTCGGGCGATCTCGGACCGCCGGGCGGCGTAGCCCGGAGCGACCATCGGATAATCGGCCGGCAGACCGTACTGGAGCCGGTAGCGCTCCGGCGTCAGCCCGTGCGCGGTGAGGTGGCGCTTCAGGGTCTTGTAGGACCGGCCGTCGATGAAGCTGATCAGGCCGTCATGCTGGATCGATGCCTCGACCTTCTCGGCACTCGCCCCATTCCACCGCCCGCCGCCCTGCCCGGACCGGTCGCGCAGATCCGAAATGGCCGTGTGCACCTGATCGATCAGGTTCGGCAGCTCCGCGGCCTCGACCGCGTTGCGGGACACATAAGCCGCCACGATGGCGCCGACCTTCTCCAGCATGAACACAGGATGGGTTTCTTTCAGGTTATCCATTGCGAGCTTCGCCATCTGTTAGACCTTCGCGGGATCGCCGATCGGGTTGAAATTCATCCATTTTGACATGGCGATAGATCGACGCCGAAAGCCGCTCGGGTGAGTGAGGTTGATCCGACCTCAAGTTCGTTTCCTGAGGATGCAGAAGATATACAATATGTACGGATTGGCGCTTGTCCGGCGGCGCGAGGATTTTTGCCCAGCCGCGCAAAGCAACAACATCAAGGTTAAAAATATTAATCCATCTGCTGTTTTCGGGCGTTGATGATCACCCGGGAAACAGTTTTCCGGCCTGACGTGACATCGCGCGCCACCATCCGCCGCAGATCGAAGCAGAGCGCCTCGATGATAGCTTGCTCGATGGCCGGATCGATATCACGAAAAGTATCTCTTTATTTATAGATCGCCTCAGACATGGCGATTTTGGCAGTACATCGACGCCGGAATGATTACAGAACGTAGGTCGTAGCGACATGCGCATTGACCCGTTCGAGCGTTTCGGAACCGTGAGCGCCTCGACATGACTGTTCGATGCCTTGCCGGTCCGCGCTGCGCCCATTGCCTCGCGGCGTGCGGGTTCGCCAGCGCGGTACGGCTCGCCCGCCGCTCTCAGGCGCGCGATGGGGACGACACCTGGGGAATACAGACCGGCCGCCCTGTTGGGCGTCCCGTGACCGTCCGGTCCGGGACGCCGCGTCTTGGGCCGCTCAAGCCGAGCGGTCGCTCCGGCGCAGACTCGCCGGCAGGGCGAAGAGCGCGAGGACGGCGGCCACGAGGCAGAGCGCCCCGATACCGTAGAGGGCGGGCGTCGTCGAGCCGGTGAGATCCTTCACCCAGCCGACCATCACGGGGCTGACGATGCCGCCGAACTGACCGAGCGTGTTGATCAGCGCGATGCCGCCCGCCGCGCCGACGCCGGTGACGAGCTTGGCCGGCAGGGTCCAGAAGGTCGGGATCGAGGCCACGATGCCGGCCCCCAGCAGCGCCAGGGCGAACATCAGCGGCACGATGTGCTTGTCGAACATCCCGGCGCCGAAGAAGCCGAGCGCCGCCGCGATCGCCAGCCCGGCGACGAATTTCGGCCGCTCGCCAGAGGCGTCGGACAGGCGCCCGATCACCACCATGCTGATCGCCCCGCAGATGTAGGGGATCGCCGTCAGGAAGCCCACCGAGGCGGCCTGCCCACCGCTCGCGGTCTTGATCAGGTCCGGCCCCCAGAAGTTCAGGCCGTAGGAGCCGATCTGGAGCAGGAAGTAGATCAGCCCGATCATCAGGAAGCCCGGCTGCTTGATCGCGCCCAGGAGCGAGTGGTCGCCGATGTCGCGGTTGTGGTGGGCGATGCGGCTCGACAGCAGTGCCTTCTCGGGCTCGGACAGCCACTTCGCGTCGGCGATCCGGTCGTCGAGGCGCATCAGCACGAGCACGCCGAGGATCAGGCAGGGCAGGCCGCCGGCCAGGAACAGCCATTGCCAGCCGGCCAAGCCCCCGACGCCGTTGAGCCCGCCGAGGATCAGCCCCGCCACCGGCGCGCCGAAGATTCCCGAAAAGGCCGAGGCCACGAACATGAACGAGGTGATGCGCCCGCGATGCGAGGCCGGGAACCAGATGGTCAGGTAGTAGAGGATGCCCGGTGCGAAGCCCGCTTCCATGGCGCCGATCAGGAAGCGCAGGGCATAGAAGTGCCACTCGGTGTGGATGAAGATCATCAGCGCGGTGGCGATGCCCCAGGAAATCATGATCCGGGCGATCCAGCGCCGTGCGCCCACCCGGTAGAGGAACAGGTTCGAGGGCACCTCGAAGATCACGTAGCCGACCACGAACATGCTCGCGCCGAGCCCGTAGGCGACATTGCTGAAGCCGAGATCGCTCTGCAGCTGGAACTTGGCGAAGCTGATGTTGATGCGGTCGAAGAACGCGAACATGTAGCAGATCATGATCAGCGGCATGAGCCGCCACGCGACCTTGTGGACGATGGCGTTCTCGGTCACCGCGCCGGCCTCGGCGGCCGACGACCCGGACAGGGCTGCGGTCATGGTTTCCTCCGTGTTTTTTTGCGGACGTACGGTGAGCGGTGCCGCCTTCGGTGGGCAGCTTCCCGCAGGGGCTCACCCGGCCTTCGCGGGCGGCGGATGCAGGTCGCAGGGGCGTCCGGCCTTGGCGACCTGGCCGGGCACGTCGTGGCCGACGAGGCGGGGCAGGTCCTGCGACAGCTGGATCAGGGCGTCGAGGTCGAGGTCTGTCGGCACGCCCATCTCGTGCGCCATGCTGACGAGATCCTCGGTGCAGATGTTGCCGGTGGCGCCGGGCGCGAACGGGCAGCCGCCGAGCCCGCCGAGCGCCGCGTCGAAGCGCCGGGCGCCCGTGTCGTAGGCGGCCAGCACGTTGGCAAGGCCCAGGCCGCGGGTGTTGTGGAAGTGGAGCGTCAGGCGCCCGGCCCCCACCAGGGGCAGCACCCGGGCGACGAGGCGCGCCACCTGCCGGGGATTGGCCATGCCGGTGGTGTCCGCGAGCGTCACCCCGTCGACGCCGAGCGAGAGGTAGCGCTCCACCTGCGCGACGACCTTGTCGACCGGCTGGTCGCCCTCGAACGGGCAGCCGAAGGCGGTTGCCACCGTGGCGTTGGTGCTGACCGGCGCGCCCTGCACCGCATCCATGATCCGCGCGAAGCCGGCGATCGAGTCGGCCGGGCTCATGCCCATGTTGGCACGGTTGTGGGTCTCGCTCACCGAGGCCACGAGGTTGATCTCGTCGACCTTCGCGGCGAGCGCCCGCTCGGCGCCCTTCGGGTTCGGCACCAGGGCGACGTAGACCGTACCGGGCCGGCGCCGGATTCCGGCAAAGACCTCCGCCGCGTCGGCGAGCGCCGGCACGGCCTTCGGCGAGACGAAGGACGAGACTTCGATCCGGCTGAAGCCCACCTCCGCCAGGGCATCGATCAGGCGGATCTTCTCGTCGGTCGCCACGAAGACGGATTCGATCTGGAAGCCGTCGCGGGTGGCGACCTCCTGCACGATCATCCTGTCGCCGCTCATGCCACCGCTCCCTTCGCGCGCAGGGCCGCGATGCGCTCCGGGTCGAGGCCGAGTTCGGCCAGCACCGCATCCGTGTGGGCGCCGAGCGCCGGGCCCTGCCAGCGGACTTCGCCGGGGGTTTCGGATAGCTTGGGCACGATGCCGGGCATCTTGACCCGGGTCCCGCCGGGCAGCTCCGCCTGGAGGATCATGTCGCGGGCCTGATAGTGCGGATCGGCCACGATGTCGGCCACCGAGTAGATCCGGCCGGCCGGCACGTCGGCGGCATCGAGGGCGGCCAGCGCCTCCTCGACGCTCTTGGACTTCGACCAATCCGCGATCAGGCCATCCAGCATCGCGGATTGCTTCGAGCGGCCGTCGTTGTTGCGCAGCGCCGGATCCTCGGCGAGGTCTGGCCGGCCGATCACCGCCATCAGGCGGCGGAAAATCGGGTCGCTGTTACCGGCGATGACCACGTAGCCGCCGTCCCGGGTCGGGTAGGTGTTCGACGGGGTGATGCCCGGCAGCGCGCCGCCGGTGCGGGTGCGGACCTCGCCCAGGAGATCGTATTCGGGGACGAGGCTCTCCATCACGTTGAACACGCTCTCGACCAGCGAGACGTCGATGACCTGTCCGGCGCCCTGACCGGTCTTGACCCGCAGGAGCGCCATCAACGCGCCGATGACACCGTGCAGCGAGGCCAGGGTGTCACCGATGCTGACACCGACCCGGGCGGGGGGCGCCTCCGGGCTGCCGGTGGTGAAGCGGATGCCGCCCATCGACTCGCCGATGGCGCCGAAGCCCGGCCGGTCGCGGTAGGGGCCGGTCTGGCCGTAGCCCGAGATCCGGACCATCACGAGGTTCGGATTCAGGGCCGAGAGTACGTCCCAGCCGAGGCCGAGCTTCTCCAGGCCACCGGGCCGAAAGTTCTCCACCACCACGTCGGCGCTCGTAGCGAGCCTCTTGACGATGTCGAGCCCCTCGGGCGCCTTCAGATTGACGGCGATCGATTTCTTGTTGCGCGACTGCAGGTACCACCAGAGCGAGGTGCCCTCGTGCATCTTGCGCCATTTGCGCAGCGGGTCGCCCTCGCCGGGGGCCTCGACCTTGACCACGTCGGCGCCGAACTCGGCCATCAGCCGCGTTGCGAACGGCGCGGCGATCAGCTGGCCGAGCTCAAGAACACGGATACCGTTGAGCGGGCCGGACATTCTCTCCTCCATATTTTGTTAACGCATTGAATAGGGCCGTCGCAGGACGGATGTCCAAACACCATCCATCACCCTGCGTTCTCAGGCTGAGAACGCAGGCCCCCGGCGGCGCGGAGGTGGTCGAGCAGCAGCGCGGCGGCTGGGGGCAGGAAGCCGGGGCGGACGACGAGGCTCAGCATGCGCTGCGCCCAGGGGTCGGTGAGCGGCACCGCTGCGAGCCGCATCGACGGTCCGAGCAGGGCGTGGACATGCTCCGGGATGGTCCCGAGCCCCATCCCGACCTGCGCCATCCGGCAGATCGCGTCGAAGCTCGGCACGTGCATGCGCAGGCGCAGCGGCCGGCCGAGGCGCCGGGCCTCGTCCCGCAGGGCCGCGTAGATCGAGCTTTCCACGTGGAGCCCGACATGGTCGTAGTCGAGGGTCTCGGCCAGTGCGATGGCGGTGCGATCGCTCAGGGGATGGCCCTCCGGCACGACCAGGACGAGCCGGTCGGCGCGGTAGGGATAGGCGGTGAGCGTCCGCATATCGCTGCCGCCCGCGCAGATGCCGAGATCGGCGAGCCCCTCCTCGACGCCGGCCACGACGCCGCCGCTCGGGCGCTCCTCCAGATCGACCCGGATCCCGTCCTGCACGGCGAGGAACGCCTGAAGGTCCTCCGGCAGGAATTCCACGATGGCCGAAAGGTTGGCGAGCACCCGCACGAAGCCGCGCACGCCGCTGGCATGTTCGGCAAGTTCTAAGGCGATCTGCTCGGCGCTGGCCAGCATGCGCCGGGTGTGGTGCAGCAGCGTCTCCCCTGCCGGGGTCAGGCGCATGCCGCGGGGCTCCCGGACGAGCAGCGTGCAGCCCAGCGCGTGCTCCAGTTCGGCGAGCCGCTTGCTCACGGCCGACGGGGCGATGGCGGCCCGCCGCGCCGCGCCGTTGAGCGTCCCCTCAGCGCAGATCGCAGCGAACAGGCGCAGCGTCTTCAGGTCGAGGCGGCTCAGGGTCGCCGCAATGGGCGGGCCCGCGGACATCCGGTCTGCCCCGGATCAATCCGGCGAGCCGACAGGCTGGCCGTAGCTGCCGTAGCCGAGCTTCGCCCCCTGCCGGTTGACGCGGCCGAAGCGCATCACCGCCTGTTCAAGGTAATCGATCGCGCCGATGAGATGGGCGCGGGCCGCCGCAATGGTGTCCTCGCCCTCCTCGACCGGCGTCTCGGCGAGCTTCACGGCGGCGATCAGCACCCGGTCGCGCTCGTCCTCGAGCCGCGGATCGCGCTCGACATGGCCGCGCACCCGGGCATCGTAGGCCTCGATGACCGACCAGGGCAGCGCGTCCTTGCCGGAGGGCGCCTGGAAGGCGAGCGCATGGCGCCGTGCGACCGCGCTGGCAGCCCTGACGTGATCGGCGAGCCCTGCATCCATCTCTGACCTCCGCGGCACCCCTTCGAGCGCTGACCGGCCCAGGGGACGTCTCAAGCGACGCCGCTCCGGCACGCGTGCCTGCGCCTGCAGCACAAGGACCGAGAGCTGTTCCGGTTGCAACGCGATCCGGATCCGGCTTCGACGCCCCGAACGCGGGGGCCGCGCACCGTCGGGTCGATCGACAAATCCTCCCCATGCTTGAGCAGGGGGTGGGGCTTACCTTGATGGATCGAATCGGTATCTGTCGGTCTTGTGATCAACGGGCCGGGACTCACCCGGCGGACGGGGAACGGAATGATGATGACCCTGACGGCCGGCGCCCGGCGCCAGCCCTCCGCGGCGCGCCTCATTGGCTTGCTCTCGATCGCCCTCGTGGCCATCGGCCTGTCCGGCTGCGGGGCGATCAACCGGGTGCCGACCCTGCAGGAGCAGGCGAAATCCTCCTGGAGCGAGGTGCAGAACCAGTACCAGCGCCGGGCCGACCTGATCCCCAACCTCGTCGAGACCGTGAAGGGCTACGCTCAGCAGGAGAAGGACGTGCTGATCGGCGTCACCGAGGCGCGCGCCAAGGCGTCGAGCGTGAAGGTCGATGCCTCCACGGTCAGCGACCCGCAAAAGTTCAAGGAGTACCAGGACGCGCAGAACCAGCTCTCCGGCGCGCTCGGACGCCTGCTCGTGACGGTTGAAAAATACCCCGACCTGAAATCGAACCAGAACTTCCTGGCCCTGCAATCGCAGCTGGAGGGCACCGAGAACCGCATCGCGGTGGCCCGGCGCGACTACATCACCGCCGTCCAGGCCTACAACACCGAGGTACGCACGATCCCGGGCCGCTGGATCGCGGCCTTCCTCTATCCCGACGCCAAGCCCATGGAGACCTTCACGGCGACGCCGAACGCCGACCGGCCGCCGAACGTGAAGTTCTAGGAACCGTCCGTGAGCCGAAACATCCCGGTACGGGTGCGGCTCGCCCTGGCGCTCGCCGTCATCGCGGCCTGCCTGGCGTTCTACGCGGTCGGTGCGCTCGCCGCCGAGCTGACCTTCCCGACGCTCACCGGTCGCGTCGTCGATGCGGCCGGCCTCCTCACGCCGGATCAGCGCCACGCGCTCGAAGCCAAGCTGAAGGCGCATGAGGACAAGACCTCGGATCAGGTCGTGGTCGCGACCGTGCCGAACCTCCAGGGCACGACCATCGAGGATTACGCCAACCGCCTGTTCCGGGCCTGGAAGCTCGGGCAGGCCAAGACCAACAACGGTGTCCTCCTCCTGGTGGCGCCGCAGGAGCGCAAGGTCCGCATCGAAGTCGGCTACGGGCTCGAAGGCGCGCTGACCGACGCCCAGTCCCGCACCATCACGGCGAGCGCGATCACGCCGCGCTTCAAGACCGGCGACTGGTATGGCGGGCTCGATGCGGGCGTGGACGGGATCCTGGCGCGGGATGCGCAGGAATGGCAGCGCGCCCCGGAGGCGAAGGACGAGGCGGCCGATCCCGTGCAGGTCGCGATCTTCGTGATCCTGCTCCTGATCGTGGTGACGGTCGCGTGGCGCATGATCCGGCTCGGCAACCGGGCGGGACGCGGCGGCGGCATCGTGATCCTGCCCGGCCCCGGCTCGGGCGGCTGGGGCGGCGGCTTCTCGGATGGGGGGTCTTCGGGCGGGTTCGACGGCGGCTTCTCCGGCGGAGGCGGTTCGTCCGGCGGTGGAGGGGCGTCCGATGGCTGGTAGCCTCGCCAAGGCGCTGACGCCGGAGGCGCGCGCCCGCCTCGCCCGGGTTGTGGCGCGGGCCGAGGCCGGTACGTCCGGCGAGATCGTCGTCATGGTGAGCGCGCGGGCGGGTGCCTACCGCTCGCTCGTCCTCCTGGCGACGCTGGTGGCGGCCTTGGTCCTGCCCTGGCCGCTGATCGCACTCACGTCCTGGGGCGCGGCCGCCATCGTGTTGGCGCAGGCCGCCCTCGTGGCCGTGATCCTCCTGGCGAGCCAGTCCGAGCGGCTGCGTCTCGCCCTCGTGCCGCGCCGCTTGCGCAGCGCCCGCGCCCGGGAGGCGGCGCAGCGGGCCTTCTGGTCCCGGGGCCTGAGCCTGACCCGATCCCGCACCGGCGTGCTGCTCTACCTGTCGCTGGCCGAGCGGCACGCGGAGATCGTAACCGACCTCGGCGTGCTGCGTGAAGTCTCGCCCGCCGCCTGGGACGGCATCCTGGCTGATCTCATCACGGCCCTCGGGCGGGGAGAGATCGAGAGTGGGTTGACGGCGGCGATCAAGGCCATCGGCGGCCGCCTGACGGAGCGTCTGCCCGCCGGGCCCGACGATCCGGACGAGCTGCCGAACCGGGTGATCGTGGTGGAGTGAACGCCGCGCGTTCGCGCGGCCAGCGGTGCCGGCGGGCCTCAACACGGCATCGATCTCCTTTTGCCAAGCTGCGCCCGCCGACGCTGTTTTGTGCGCTGCCGCACGAACCCAGGCCACCGCTGTAACCAAATGGATTTGCGGGCGATTTTCCTTCTGACACCGACGCTGGATCATGTCCGGGTCGCTGCCGGGAGCGGGCGCAGAAACCTCGACAGGGGTGAGGCCGACGCCGCTGGCGTCGCCCGAGGAGGCCGTAATGAAGATCCTGATCGCCGCGACGCCGCTCACCGGCCACGTCAACCCGCTGCTCGCCGTCGGACGCGTCGCGGCCGCGCGGGGTGACGACGTGCTCGTGCTGTCCGACGCACTGTTTCGCGAAACCATCGCGGCGGCGGGCCTGCGCTTCACGGCCTATGCCGACAACGGCTCGGCCACGTTTCGGGAGACCGAGCTGCCGGCGGGCCCCGAACGCTACCGGCGCGAGTTCGAGCGGCGCTTCATCGATCCGATGCCGGATCAGGCGGCCGTGCTGCGTCGGCTGATCGCCGAAGAGGCGCCGGACGTGATCGTGGCCGGCAGCATGTTCCTCGGCGTGCTGCCGCTGCTCCTCGACCCGGCACCGCGACCGCCGATCGTGACCGTCAACGTCAGCTTCCTGTTCCTGGACCGGCCCGACCATGCTCCGGTCGGCCTCGGCCTGCCCCCCGCCCGGGACCGGACCGAGCGCGTCCGCTACGCCGCCCTGAAGGCCGGCATGGACGCGGCCTTCACCAACCCGGTGCGCGCCTACACGGATGGGCAGCTCGCGAGGCTCGACCTGCCGCCGCTGCCGGCCTCGCTGCCGCACTCGATCGTGGTGCTCCCGGATCTGTTCCTCCAGCCGACGGTGCCGGGCTTCGAGTACGATTACGGCGCGCTGCCCCCGGGCCTGCGCTTCATCGGGCTCCTTCAGCCGCCCACCCCGCCGGCGCCCCCGCCGGACTGGTGGCCGGAGCTCGAGGCGGCGAATGCCGCGGGCAAGCCCGTCGTGCTGGTGACGCAGGGGACGCTGGCCAACGCGGATCTCGGCGAGTTGGTCGAGCCGACCCTCGCGGCCCTGGCCGACCGGGACGATCTCCTCGTCCTGGCCACCACCGGCGGGCGGCCCGTCACGGCCCTGCGCGGACCGATCCCCGCCAACACGCGCGTCTCCAGCTTCCTGCCGTTCCGTGATCTGCTGCCGCGGGTGAGCGTGCTTGTGACCAATGGCGGCTACGGCAGCGTCTCGCAGGCGCTCGCCGCCGGAGTCCCGATCGTGTCGGCCGGCCTCACCGAAGACAAGGCCGAGGTGAACGCCCGCGTCGGCTGGTCCGGCGCCGGGATCAACCTCGCCACCAACACGCCGAGCCCGGACGCCCTACGGGAGGCGGTGGCCCGGGTGCTCGCCGAGCCGGCCTTCCGGCAACGCGCCGGCGCGCTTCAGGCGGCCTTTGTCAGCCGCGACGCCGTGGCGGGCATCCTGATGGCGATCGACGACCTCGCCCGCTCCGGGCCGGTGCGGAGCGGCGGAGCGGGCCTCGCGGTGCCGCTGGCCCGGTCGGCCTGAGTCCGGCCGCTCAGGCATGAGACTCAGGCCGCGCGTAGCTGCCGGATCGCGCGCAAAGCCGTCGCCCGCTGCACCTCGAGGCGCCGGATCAGCGGCATCAGATCGGCCCCCGCATGGGCGGCCGCCTCGACCTCCCGGCACAGGCTCGACAGGCCGACGAAGCCCAGAAGACCCGCCGCAGCCACCAGGGCATGGGCGTCGTGGGCGATCTGGCGCCGGTCCGTCTCGCTCGACCGGAACCGCTCAGACAGCTCGTTCGCCAGGAGATCCAGCAACGCGCCGACCCGGTCCGCCCCGAAGCTCGCCTCCATCTCGGTCAGCACCGTGGCGTCGAGGATGGCGGCATCGACCTGCGTGGCCCGGCGCGTCTCCTCCGCCCGCGCCGGGCGCCGGGCGCCGGGTGCGGTCCAGCGGCTGATCGTGGCGAAGAGATCGGCCCGGCGGAACGGCTTGCCGACGTAGTCGTCCATCCCGGACGCGCGCAGCTCCTCGATCTGGGCGGGCAGCACGTTCGCGGTCATGGCCACGATCGGGATGTCGCAGGCCGGCGGCGCGAGCGCGCGGATGCGGCGGGTGGCCGTGAGCCCGTCGACCCGGGGCATCTGGACGTCCATCAGCACCAGATCGTAGGGGCGCCCGCCCGCGACCGCGGCGGCGACCGCCGTGATGGCCTCGGCACCGTCGCCGGCCACCTCCACCGTGTAGCCCTGGGATTCGAGCACCGCGCAGGCCAGCTCTTGGTTGAGCGGCACATCCTCGACCAGGAGAAGGCGCAGGTGTGCGGGATCCGATGGGGCGGCGGCCGCGGTCTGCGTCCGCGGAGGACCGAGACCGGCTGCTGGTTCGATACGCGCCGCGTGGCCCGGGGCCGCTTCGGCGCTCCGCGGCAGGGTCAGGCGGAACCAGAAGGTCGAGCCCTGCCCCTCGCGGCTCTCGACGCCGATCTCGCCGCCCATCAACGTCACGAGGCGGCGGGAGATCGCGAGCCCGAGGCCGGTGCCGCCGAAGCGCCGGCTGATCGAGCCGTCCACCTGGCTGAAGCGCTTGAACAGTCGCTCCTGCTGCGCCGGCGCGATGCCGATGCCGGTATCGGTCACGGCGAAGCGAATGACGTCGCCGGGGCTGCCGTCGGGGGCTGTGCCTGCGCCTTCCCGCTGCACCGTCAGGGTGACGAAGCCCGCCGGCGTGAACTTCACGGCGTTGTTGAGCAGGTTGAGCAGCACCTGCCGCAGGCGGCCGGGGTCGCCGACCACGTGATCCGGGAGCGCCGGGTCGATCCGGCCCTCGATCGCGAGGCCGCTGCGGATCGCGCTGCCGCGCACGATCGAGACCGCGGCGTCGACGGTGGAGACCAGCGGGAAACCGACCGGATCAAGGGTCAGCTCGCCGGCCTCGATCTTGGAGAAGTCGAGGATGTCGTTGACGACGGTGAGGAGCGCCGCGCCGGAGCTCTGGATCAGCTCCAGGCGGCGCCGGTCCTCGTTCTGGAGCGTACCCTCGTCGAGGAGCAGGTCGGCATAGCCGAGGATGCCGTTGAGCGGCGTGCGGATCTCGTGGCTCATGGCGGCCAGGAACTCGCTCTTGGCCGCGCTCGCCCGCTCCGCCTCCGCACGGGCGGCCTCCGCGTCCCGGGTCGCCACCCGCAGGGCCGCCTCGGCCGCCTTGCGCTCGGTGATGTCGAGGTGGAGCCCAACCATGCGCTGCGGCTGCCCCTCGGCCCCGAACACGGTCCGCCCGCGCGCGTAGAGCCAGCGCTCGCCGACCCGGAACTCGGCTGCGTAGGGCGTGGACGTCTCCACCGCCCGCCGGATCTCGTTCCAGACGTCGCCGACATCCTCGAGATGCAGCAGCCCGGTCCAGTCGGCGGCGGTGATCGTGTGGGCGAGGCCGGTCTCCGGCAGCCCGTGCATGCGCGCGCTCTCGGGGCTCAGGGTGGCCAGACCGGTGCGCATGTCCCAGTCCCACGTGCCGGCCTCCGCGGCGTCGAGGGCGATGCCCAGCAGGCCGCGCGCCTCCTCCACGGCGAGGCGGGCCGTCACGATGTCGTCCACGTCGAGGGCGGTGCCGAGCCATTCCAGCACGGCGCCGTCCGCGGGATCGAGGCGGATCGGGATCAGGGAGATCTTGTGCCAGCGGTAGACGCCGTCGCGGCGCTGGATCCGCCACTGACCGTTGAAGCCGACGCCGGTCTCGACCGCCCGGGTCCAGGCCGCCTCCATGGCTGCGGCATCGTCGGGATGGTTGCGGGCCAGGCGCTCGGCCCGCTCCGGACCGATCGGCCCGTAGAAGGCCTGGAACTGCGCGTTGGCGTAGGTCGCCCGTCCGTCGCCGACACCCATGGTCCAGACCAGCAGCGGCAGGGTCTCGGCGAGGCCGCGATAGCGCAGTTCGCTGCGCCGGACCTCGTCCTCGGCGCGGCGCCGCTCGGTCACGTCGATCAGCACGCCGCTCAGGCCGACTGCGCCCTGATCCTCGCGGCAGACGCCGCGGACGACCACGTGGCGGATCGCATCGTCGGGCTGCAGCAGGCGTGCCTCGAAGTCGAAGGGCGCGCGGCGCGCGATCGCCTCGGCCACGATCGCTTCCAGCCGGGCCCGGTCGTCTGGGTGGTAGAGCTGCGCGAAGGCGTCGAGGCGCGGCGGCGGCGTCGCGGGATCGCGGCCGACGATCGCATAGAGACTGGCCGACCAGACCGGCTGGCCGTCGGCGAGATCCACCCGCCAGTTGCCGACGCTCGCCAGTTGCTCGGCCATGGTGAGTTGCTGGTTGGCCGCCTCCTGGGCCCGGGCGCGGGCGTTGATCTCGCGGTGCTGCTCGCGGATCAGCGCCTCGCGGATGGCCGCACGCTCGATCTCCCGCCCGCGGCGGGCGTTGGCTTCGGTGAGCCGCAGATGGGCGAGGACGATCTCGGCGAGGTCGCGGAAGGCGGCCGCCTCGTCGTCCGAGAGCCCGGCGCGCGGTTCCGGATCGATCAGGCAGAAGGTGCCGATCCGCAGGCCCGGCCGCAGGCTCAGCGGCAGGCCTGCGTAGAAGCGGAAGCCGCCCTCCGCGGCGACCCCCGGCATGTCGCGGAAGCGCGGATCGTCCCGGGCATCGGGCACGACCAGCAGGGCGTCGCTGCGGATCGTGTGATCGCAGATGCCGTTCTCGCGCGGGATCGCCCCCGGCAGGTCGATGCAGGGCGTCTTCGGCCACAGCTCCGTCGCGTCGACGAAGTTCACGAGGGCGGTGCGCACCCCGAACAGGCGACGGGCGGCGCGGCAGACGGCGTCGAAATGCGGCTCGGGCGCCGTGCCCAGGATGCCGAGGGCCTGGAGGGATGCGAGCCGCTGCCCCTCGCTGTCCGGCTGTGTGCTCACGTGACCGTCTCCGGATGCGGACCTCCGACCGGCGATCCGCTGGCCCCGGACGAGGGATGGCCCGCCCGGGACCGCGTTACAAGCGCACCCCGATGCGACCGACCCACGCGCAGCCGCGCCGCTTCGAGCGCCCAGACCATCCCGAGCATCATGTAGACGTGGCGCCACTTCTCGATGTCGATCTGGAAGGCCTGCAGGAAGAACATCAGCAGCGCCGGCCAGACGATCTGGGCGTGCGCCCGGAACGGCGACGGCCGCACCAGCAGGCGAAACCCGACGAAGCTCGTCGTCAGCACGAGGCCGATGAACACCGCCCCCCCGAGCCAGCCGCCATTGGCGAAGGAGCCGATGTAGGAATTGTGCGGCTCCAGCCCGAAGACCAGCCGCCAGTGCATCGGCCCCATCCCGAACGGGCGCTCCAGCAGCATGGCGAGGCCCCGGATCTGGTTGCCGAACCGGCCGGTCTCGCCCTGATCGTAATCCTGGGTGAGGGCCGCGCGGGTCTCGAACATCTTGTGCACGTGATCGACCGAGAGCAGGCCGATCACCGCCACGGTGCCGAGCACGAGGGTCGCGAGGGTGAGGAGCACGATGCGGCGACGCAGGCGGATCGAGCGGCTGCCCGCGTAGACCGAGCCCACCATGAGCAGCACCGCGACGGCGCTCCCGCCCCAGGAGCCGCGCGAGAACGAGAGGAAGATGCCGGCCACGATGATCAGCAGGCCCGCGAGCGCGGCCAGCGGCCGGCGCGCCGATCCGGTGAGCAGGCCGTGCATCAGGTAGAGGGCGCCCAGCGTCAGGAAGGAGCCGAACACGTTCGGGTCCTGGAAGGTGCCCGACGCGCGGTCGTACTTGTAGAACAGGTCCTCGATGCCGAGCCATTGCAGGTAGCCGATGATGCCGAGCGCGGCCGAGAACACACAGCTCGCCGTGTAGGCCTTGAGCGCCAGCTCCATCCGCGCGTGGGTGTCGTCCGCGAAGAACATGGCGAAGAAGATGGCGGTGATCGCGAGATAGATCAGCTGGATCGTCCAGGTGACCGGAAATTCCTCGTTGAGGTACGGCAGCAGCGCGCAGACGATCGCCGCGAGGTAGAGCAGCAGCAGGGCGAGCAGCGGCACCATACCCCGGTGCAGGCGCACGCCGAGGCAGAGCCAGAGCAGGATCGTCGGGATCGCCACGGCGTCGTAGGGCGACGTGTCCGAGAACGCGAAGCAGGCGAAGAAGATGAAGGCGGCAAACAGCGCCTTCGCCATCGCCTCGACGGCCACGATGAGCGGGATTCCGGATGCGACGCCGGATGGGGCTCCGGCGGCTGCGCTGTGGGCCATGATACGCGGGCTCCGCGGGCCGAGTACGCAGGCCCGCAGCCGCTAGAGTGGCATTCAATCGTTGAGAATCGGCTTCGGGGCCGAAACCGAGGTGTCCGAGGCTGCGGAGTTGAGGTCTCGGAGCGGCTGGACGCCCCCTCCCCCGCCGAGCTTACGGATCCAAACTTCTCTACCCGCCACCCAAACCTGTCAGGCGAAAGCGCTTTCCCTCCCCCTTGTGGGGAGGGGTAGGGGTGGGGGTGGTTCAGGTTCGAGCGTTCCGGTGCCTCCTACACCACCCCCACCTCCAACTCCTTCCCGCAAGCTTGAGCGACCCCGGGCAAGCCCGGGGTCGCCAGGGGAGGAGAGAACGTCGGCGCAGATGTGTGAACATCATAGCCCGCAGAGGGGGGAGGGCAGCGCGCGGACACCCTCAAGCGACCCTCACACCCGGCAGGCCTCGAACGCCTCCCGGATCGCCACCTCATCGAGGTTGCGCCCGATGAACACCACCCGGGAGACCCGCTTCTCGTCCGGCGCCCAATCCCCCTGCACGTCCCCGTCGAGGATCATGTGCACGCCCTGGAAGACGAAGCGCTTGGGCTCGTTCGGGAAGGCCACGATGCCCTTGCAGCGCAGGATGTCCGGCCCCTGAACCTGCGTCAGGTTCGAGATCCAGGGCATGAATTTTTCCGGATCGACCTCGCCCTCGATCTTCGCCGAGATCGAGCGGATGTCCGAATCGTGATGGTGGTGGTGCCCCTCCTCCAGGAAGTCGGGCTCCACCTCGAGGATGCGGTCGAGATCGAAGGCGTTGCGCTCCAGCACGGCGTCGAGGGGGACGGCGCAGTTCTGCGTCCGGTGGAGCTTGGCCAGGGGATTGATACGGCGGATCTCGGCCTCGACCCGGTCGAGCTCGGCGGGCGCGACGAGGTCGCTCTTGTTGAGCAGGATCACGTCCGCGAAGGCGATCTGGTTCTTGGCCTCGGGGGCGTCCTTCAGACGGTCGGTGAGCCACTTGGCGTCCGCCACCGTCACCACGGCGTCGAGCCGGGCGGCCTCGCCGACATCCTGATCGACGAAGAAGGTCTGGGCCACAGGCGCCGGATCGGCCAGCCCGGTGGTCTCCACGATGATCGCGTCGAACTTGCCCCGGCGCTTCACCAGCCCGTCCATGATCCGGATCAGGTCGCCGCGCACCGTGCAGCAGACGCAGCCGTTGTTCATCTCGAACACTTCCTCGTCGGCGCCGACCACGAGGTCGTTGTCGATGCCGATCTCGCCGAACTCGTTGACGATCACGGCGTAGCGCTTGCCGTGGTTCTCGGTGAGGATCCGATTGAGGAGCGTGGTCTTGCCCGCGCCGAGATAGCCGGTGAGCACGGTGACCGGGATCTTGCCGGAGGTCGATCCAGCTTGGATGCCGGCTTGGGCGGGAGCGGGGGTCGTGTCGGTCATGGCGAAATCTTCGGGTGTGAAGGAGGATCGAGCAAGGCTCGGCCCACGACCGTTGTCATATTGTAACAAATCCCGTCAAAGGAAGACGGCGCCACACGGTTTCGCGACCGGGGCCGCCCATCGATTGCACGTCGGACAAGCTTTGCTCTAGGCACGCGGGGTCGCCGGGGAACACCCGCACGATCCGCCACAGAAAAGCACCAGCGATCGCATTGATAGGGGCGGCGTTCCACGCGAATCCTATCCGCTCGAGTCAGCCGGGTCTCTTTGTCCGGACGCAGAAGAACACATCCATGGACGCCCGAAACCCGCTGGAACAGGACGAGACGATTCTGGCGCCGCCGCGCAGGCGCCGGTTGTCGGGCCCGCTCGTCGTCGTCGTGCTGCTGGCGGCCCTCGGCGGCCTGGCCTTCGCGTTCCCGGACCGCGCCCGCGAGACGGCCTCACATCTCGCCGGCTCGGTGACCGGCCTGTTCGGCAGCGCCAGCAATCCCGATCCGGGCATCGACGCCGTGAAGGCGGGCCCGGTGGAGCGGGTGTTCCGGCCCTCCAAGGAGCAGCGCGCCGCCTTCGAGATCCTGCCGGTGGCCACGCAGATGTTCCGCCCGGAGGGGGCTGCCGAGGGCCGCATCGCGCTCAACGACGACGACAACGTGCCGGTGGTCTCGCCCTATGCGGGCCGGGTGACCAAGGTGCTGGTCCGCGCCGGCGACGACGTGAAGGCCGGCGACGTGCTGCTGACGCTGGAGGCCACCGACATGGTCCAGGCGCAGAACGACTATCAGGCGGCACTGAACAACCTCGGGAAGCAGCAGGCCCTGCTGAAGCTCGACCAGACCATCGCGCAGCGCCAGCAGGAGCTGTTTCAGGCCAAAGCCACGGCGCTCAAGGACTACCAGTCCGCCCAGAACGACGTGATCGCCGCCCAGAGCGACCTGAAGACCGCCGAGGCGGCGCTGGATGCGGTGAAGAACCGCCTGCGCCTGCTCGGCAAGACCGACGCCGAGATCGCCGCCTACGAGAAGAAGGGCACGATGAGCCCGGAGACCCAGATCCGCGCGCCGATCCCCGGCACGATCGTCCAGCGGAAGGTCGGCATCGGGCAGTACCTGTCGGCGTCGAGCGACCCCGTCTTCGTGATCGGCGACCTGTCCACCGTCTGGCTCGTGGCCAACGTGCGCGAGAGCGAGATCCCGAAGATCCGTATCGGCCAGGAGGTCGAGGCCAAGGTCGCGGGCTTCGGCACGCGGGTGTTCAAGGCCCGGGTGAACTACATGGCCTCCAGCCTCGACCCGGCGACGCGCCGGCTCGCCGTGCGCAGCGAGGTCGACAATCCGGACCGGGTGCTGCGACCGGAGATGTTCGCCACCTTCACGATCATCACCGGCAAGGGCGAGCCGAGCCCGAGCATCCCGGTGGCGGCGATCGTGTACGAGGGCGACCGCACCCATGTCTGGGTGGCGCGGCCCGACGGGGCGGTCGAGGCGCGCGACATCAAGCTCGGGCTGATCAACGGCGACAGCGCCCAGGTTGTCGACGGGTTGAAGGCGGGCGAGCAGGTCGTGACCCGCGGCGCCCTGTTCATCGACCGGGCCGCTACCGGCGACAAGGCGTCCTGAGCGAGGATCCGGTCCGATGAACGCCCTGATCGCCTTCTCGCTCCGCCAGCGGGTGCTGGTGGTGCTGCTCTTCGTGGTGATGCTCGGCATCGGCTACGGCGCCTACACCCAGCTCAACATCGAAGCCTATCCCGACCCGGTGCCACCGCTGGTCGACGTGATCACCCAGAACCCGGGCCAGTCCGCCGACGAGATCGAGCGCTACATCACGATTCCGCTCGAGGTGGCGCTCGCCGGCATCCCGAACGCCCAGGTGGTGCGCACCATCTCGCTGTTCGGCCTGTCCGACGTGAAGGTGCAGTTCAACTACGAGTACACGTACGAGGAGGCGCTGCAGCGGGTGCTCAACCGCCTGTCGCAGGCGCCGACCCTGCCGAACGGCGCCACGCCACAGATCTCGCCGACGAGCCCGGTGGGCGAGATCATGCGCTATAAGCTCGTCGGCCCGGCGGGCTACTCGCCCATGGACATGAAGACCCTGCAGGACTGGGTGCTTCAGCGCCGGTTCAAGGCGATCCCCGGGGTGGTCGACGTCACCGCCTTCGGCGGCAAGGCCAAGGAATACGAGATCGCGGTCGATCTGAACCGCCTCCAGGCGCAAGGGCTGACCCTGGTCCAGCTGACCACCGCGCTCAACAACGCCTCGATCAACGTCGGCGGGCAGACGCTCAACGTCGGGCAGCAATCCGCGGTGGTGCGCGGCATCGGCCTGATCCGCGACATGGACGACATCAAGGACACGATGATCAGCCTCGTCAACGGCACGCCGGTGCTGGTGCGCGACGTGGCGGAGGTGCGCGTGTCGAACGCGCCGCGGCTCGGCATCGTCGGCCACGACGATCAGGCCGACGTGGTCGAGGGCATCGTCCTCATGAGCCGCGGCGGCAAGAGCCTGCCGACCCTGGAGCGCGTCGAGGCCGAGATCGACAAGATCAACGGCTCCTCGATCCTGCCGCCCGACGTGAAGATCGAGCGGATCTACGACCGCTCGGGGCTGATCCACACCACCACCCACACGGTAATGCACAACCTCGTGTTCGGCGTGGTGCTGGTCTTCGTGGTGCAGTGGCTGTTCCTCGGCTCGCTTACCAGCGCGATCATCGTGGCGGCCACGATCCCGTTCGCGCTGGGTTTCGCGATCCTGATCCTCGTCGTACGCGGCGATTCGGCGAATCTGCTCTCCCTCGGCGCGATCGATTTCGGCCTGATCGTCGACGCGACGGTGATCATGGTCGAGAACGTTTTCCGCCACATCGCCGAGCCGGACCACGTGAAGGGCGAGGCGCCGCCTGACGGCCTGACCGGTCGGCTCGGCACCATCGCGGTGGCCGGACGCGAGGTGAACCGGGCGATCTTCTTCTCGGCGACCATCATCATCGTCGGCTTCCTGCCGCTGTTCACGATGACCGGCGTCGAGGGCCACATCTTCGGCCCGATGGCCAAGACCTACGCGTACGCCCTGATCGGCGGGTTGCTCGCCACCTTCACGGTCTCGCCCGCGCTGTCGGCCCTGATGCTGCCCAAGAAGCTGGAGGAGCGCGACACCCTGATCGTGCGGGCGCTGCGGGTCGGGCACGAGGCGGCCTTGCGCTTCGGCCTGAAGAACCGGGTCCTGGCGATCGGCGTGATGCTGGCGGTGCTGCTCGTCTCGGGGCTGGCGGCGCGCAACCTCGGCCTCGAATTCCTGCCGCGGCTCGAGGAGGGCAACCTCTACGTGCGCGGCACCATGCCATCCTCGATCTCTCTGGAGGCCGGCAACGCCTACGTCCAGCGCATGCGCAAGATCTTCCAGGAGGTGCCGGAGGTCGTCACCGTGCTGTCCCACCAGGGCCGGCCGAGCGACGGCACCGACGCCACCGGCTTCTTCAACGTCGAGATCCTGGCCCCGCTCAAGCCGATCGACCAGTGGCGCAAGGGCCTCGACAAGGAGACGCTGATCTCCACCCTGAGCAAGCAGCTCGAATCCGAGTTCCCCGGCATCGAGTTCAACTTCTCCCAGTATATCGAGGACAACGTCCAGGAAGCGGCCTCGGGCGTGAAGGGCGAGAACTCGGTCAAGATCTACGGCAGCGACCTCGCGCAGCTGACCAAGACCGCCAACGCCGTGAAGGCGGCGCTGGCCACCGTGCAGGGCGTCACCGACCTGTCGGTGTTCGAGTCGCTGGGCCAGCCGACCGTGCGGATCGATGTCGACCGCCACAAGGCGGCCCGCTACGGCCTGTCGATCGGCGACGTGAACACCACGATCCAGGCGGCGATCGGCGGCCAGACCGCGGGCGATCTCTACGAGTACGGCTCCGACCGGCATTTCCCCATGCGGGTGCGGCTCGCCAAGGAATACCGCTCGTCGCTGGCCGGCATCCGCAACATCGCGGTCGGCGCCCAGAACCCGAACGGCGGCGTGATCCAGGTGCCGCTCTCCGAGATCGCCGACGTGGACCTCGTCTCGGGCGCCTCGTTCATCTACCGCGAGGACCAGGAGCGCTACATCCCGGTGAAGTTCTCGGTGCGCGGGCGCGATCTCGGCAGCGCGGTGATCGAGGCGCAGCGCAAGGTCGCGGAGGCGGTGGACCTGCCGCCGGGCTACCGGCTGGAATGGGTCGGGCAGTTCACCAACCTGCAGGAGGCGGCGACCCGGCTGAGCCTCGTGGTACCGATCACGCTGCTGCTGATCGCTCTGCTCCTCTACATCAACTTCTCGTCGGTAGCCGACATGCTGCTGACCCTGTCGGTGATCCCGATGGCGATGATCGGCGGCATCTTCGCCCTGTCGGTGACAGGCACGCCGTTCTCGATCTCGGCGGCGATCGGATTCATCGCCCTGTTCGGCATCTCGACCATGGAGGGCGTGATCCTGCTCGCCTATTACAACCAGCTCCTCGACGAGGGCTGGAAGAAGCAGGAAGCGGTCTGGCACGCCGCCGTGGTGCGCATGCGCCCGGTGATGATGACCTGCGTGGCCGCCTGCGTCGGCCTGCTGCCGGCGGCGGTGTCCACCGGCATCGGCTCCCAAGTGCAGAAGCCCCTGGCGCTGGTGGTGGTCGGCGGCATCATCCTGGCGCCGAACCTGATCCTCGTGGTCGTGCCGGTGCTGATTTCCCTGTTCTCCCGCCGCAAGCCGAACCCGGACGCGCTGGCGCGCACCGAGCATCGGGCCGCCGCGTGATCCCCTCGACGACGGGTGCGTGGCGCGTTGCCGGCGCGCCACAACGGACGCTCCGCTTGCGCCATCTGGAGACAGCTGCATTGACTTGGATGCGCGCGGCGCCGCTCTACCGGAGCGAGGCTTCCGGGGGCGGAATGGTGATGGGTGCGCCGAAACGGTGCGGACGGGCGGTCGCGGTGCTCGCCGCATCCCTGTCCCTGTCGGCCTGCGCGGTCGGACCGAACTACGTGCCGCCGGAGGACCCGGTGGTCAGCCGCTACACCAAGGAGCCGCTGAAGAACCCCTCGGCCGCCGATGCCGTCCGCACCCGGCAGGGTGGATCGGCCGATCAGAGCTTCGTCTCCGGCGCCGACATCCCCGGCTCGTGGTGGACCCTGTTCCACTCGAAGGCGCTGAACCGCGTCGTCGAGCAGGCGCTTGCCAACAACCCGACGCTGGAGGCCGCCCAGGCCTCGCTTCGGATCGCCCAGCAGAACGTGCTGGCCCAGAAGGGCACGCTCTATCCGAGCCTGACCGCGAACCCGCAGGTCCAGGGCTTCCTGGCGCCTGGCCTCGACCTGCAATCGCCACTCAACAACGTGAACCAGTACCTCTACAGCCTGTCCACCCCGCAGGCGGTGGTCGCCTACAATCCGGACGTGTTCGGCGGGAACCGCCGCCAGATCGAATCGCTCGAGGCCACCACCGAGAACCAGCGCTTCCAGCTGGAGGCGGCCTATCTCAGCCTCACCGGCAACGTCGTCGCCGCCGCGATCCAGGAGGCGTCGCTCCGGGCACAGATCGAGGCGACCCGCCGGGTGATCCAGGCGCAGACCGAGATCCTTCAACTCTACAACAAGCAGCTGTCGCTCGGTCAGATCGCCGGCGCCGACGTGGTGCAGCAGCAGGCGGCGCTGGCCCTGTCGCAGCAGCTCCTGCCGCCGCTGGAGAAGGCGCTGGCGCAGCAGCGCAACCTGCTGACCGCGTTGGCCGGACGCCTGCCCTCGGACGAGGTCAGCGAGACCTTCGAACTCTCGGCCCTGCGCCTGCCGACCAAGCTGCCGGTGAGCCTGCCCTCGCGGCTGGTGCAGCAGCGGCCGGACGTGAAGGCCGCCGAGGCGCTGGTCCAGCAGGCGAGCGCCAGTGTCGGCGTCGCCGTGGCCAACCGCCTGCCGCAGTTCAACCTGACGGCGACCGGCGGATCGAGCGCCACGCGGATCGCGCAGGTGACCAACCCGGGCGCGGCCTTCTTCACGATCATCGGGCAGGCGACCGCTCCGATCTTCGATGCCGGCACCCTGTTCCGCCGCCAGCGGGCGGCGGAGGAGACGCTGACGCAGGCACAGGCGCAGTACAAGGCGACGGTGATCACCGCCTTCCAGAACGTCGCCGACGCCCTGCGGGCCCTCCAGGCCGACGCGAAGGCGGTGGCGGCCGCGGATGCCGCGGTGAGCGCCACCAACCAGAGCCTCGGGCTGATCCGCAAGCAGTACACGGCAGGCGCCGTCACCTCCTCGCAGGTGCTGATCGCCCAGCAGGGCTATCTCTCGGCGCTTGTCACCTCGGCGGGTGCGCGGGCGACGCAATACGCCGACACGGCCGCCCTGTTCGTGGCGCTCGGCGGCGGCTGGTGGAACCGCGTGGATGTCGCGCCGCCGCCACCCGAGACGGATCCGCTCAAGATCCTCTGACGCGCGGACGGATCAACTCGCGGTTTCGAAAGGTCGCGATCCTTCGCGGTCCCAGGGCGGAGCCCTGGTCCTCGTCTCAGGGCCAGATATTTCGGGATTTTGCCTCAGAACCCGCCAAAGGGCACGCCCTTTGGGAACCCCGAACCTGCCTCAGACAGGCCCTCAGGCGTACATCGCGATGGCGTCCTGCAGCATCTGGTCGGCGGTGCTCATGACCTTGGTGTTGGCCGTGTAGGCCTGCTGCGTCTCGATCATCTTCGAGAACTGGTCCGCGATGCCGGCATTGGACTGCTCGATCGCGCCGGCCTTCAGGGTCGCGCCGTTGAGGCCGTAGCTCGGCGTCTCGGACTGGCCGTTGGCCACGTAGGCGCCACCGTCGAGGGAGGTCAGGTTCTCCTGGGTGCCGAACTGCGCCAGCGTCAGGGAGCCGAGCGGCACGGTGCTGCCATCCGCGGCGGTGCCGGTGATGGCGCCCGCGGAGGAGACCGACAAGTCCGCCAGGGTGTTGGCGCCGGTTGGCACCGTGACCGGCGCCGTCGCCGAAGGACCCGCGAACAGGTAGTAGCCGGCGCCGTTGGTGAGGTAGCCGTTGGCATCCGGGGCGAAGTCGCCGCGCCGCGTGTAGGCGGTCTGGCCGGTGAAGGTCGGGCTCTCATCGGTGCCGGTGTTGGCCCGGACGATGAAGTAGCCGTTGCCCGAGATGCCGAGGTTGGTCGAGACCCCGGTGGATTGCATCGTGCCCTGGATACCCAGCGTATCGCGCGTGCTGCTGGCCACGCCGCCCGACTGCTGTGGGCCGCGCTGCGTCTGAGCCAGCATGTCGGCGAAGTGCGTCTCGGTGGTCTTGAACCCCGCCGTCTGCGTGTTGGCGATGTTGCCCGAGATGTTGTTGAGCGCCAGCGACTGGGCCGAGGCGCCGGAAATCGAGTTCGCGAGCGCGGCGTAGAGGCTCATCGGGGTCTCCGTGCGTCGGAGCGGCAAGGTATCGGAGCGGCAACACGCCATCCGACCGGCACCATAAGCGCCCAGCATGGTTAACCGGCGGTGTGTTGCCGGCCGCCGCGGGTCGGCCCGATCACGCGCCGATGACGCTCAGCACGATCTCCCGCCGGTGCGGCCGGTCGCGGTGCTCGATCAGATAGATCCCCTGCCACGTGCCCAGCGCCAGCCGGCCGTCGACCAAAGGGATGCTCAGGGCCGAATCGGTGACCAGCGTGCGGATATGGGCCGGCATGTCGTCCGGCCCCTCGGCGCCGTGGACGTAGCCGGCATGACGGGGGGCAAGGCTGTCGAGGGCGGTCATCAGGTCGGTCTGCACGTCGGGGTCGGCGTTCTCCTGGATGGTGAGCGAGGCCGAGGTGTGCCGGCAAAAGACCGTCACCAGCCCGTCCCGGATCCCGCTGCCGTGCACGAACGCGGCCACCGCGGCGGTGAAATCCGTAAATCCCTGTCCGGCGGTCGCGATGGTGAGCCGCCCGCTGGCGTGGCGCTCCACCGCACCCGAGGCCAGCGTTTCCACCGGACCGATCTGGCCCGGCCCCCTGCCCTGTCTCATGCGTTCGTCTCCAGCAAAGCCGCCCCGGGCGCGATCTCGCGCTCGCCCCGGGCGAGGATGCGCTCCAGCACGTCGATCCGGTCGGCCTCCGCGGGGGGCTTGTCCCAACGGATCCGGCTGACCCGGGGGAAGCGCATCGCCACCCCGGATTTGTGCCGGGTCGAGCGTTGCACGCCCTCGAAGGCGATTTCCAGCACGAGCCCGGCCTCCTGCCCGTGCGCAACCTCGCGCACCGGGCCGAAGCGCTTGGTCGTGTTGTTGCGGACGTAGCGATCGAGCTTGGCCAGTTCCGCGTCGGTGAAGCCGTGATAGGCCTTGCCCACCGGCACCAGCTCGTCGCCACCCTCGGGTGCCTCCCGCCAGACCCCGAACGTGTAGTCCGAATAGAAGGACGAGCGCTTCCCGTGGCCGCGCTGGGCGTACATCATCACGGCATCGACCACGTGCGGCTCGCGCTTCCACTTCCACCACGGTCCCTTCGGGCGGCCCGGCAGGTAGGGGCTGGTGCGGCGCTTGAGCATGATGCCCTCGATGGCATCGGCATCGTCGCCCGCCCCCACCGAGGCCGGATCGGCCCGGGCGGCAGCGAGCGCCTCCCAATCGGCGAAGGGCACCAGCGGCGAGATGTCGACGCGCGCATGGTCGAGGCGCGTGACCAGGGCCTCCAGCTTCGCCCGCCGCTCGACGAACGGATCGGCCCGCAGGTCGTCGCCATCCAGCGTCAGCAGATCGTAGGCCCGCACATGGGCAGGGAATTCTTCCAAGAGCTTGGCCGTCACCGCCTTCCGGTTCAGGCGCTGCTGCAGCACGTTGAAGCTCTGCACCCGGCGTTCGCGCAGGATCAGCAATTCGCCGTCGAGCGTGCCGGTGAAGGTGATCGCCTCGGCGAGATCGGGGAACGCCCCGGTGATGTCCTCGCCGGTGCGGGAATACACCTTTCCGACCTGCTCCCCCGCCCGGTCGCGACCGCCGACGAGCTGGACGCGGATGCCGTCCCACTTCCACTCGGCCGAGAACGCCTCCGGCTCCAGCTTGTCGAGGTCGGCCTCCTCCTCGATCGGGTGGGACAGCATCGGCGGTCGGAACGGCGCCGGGTTCAGGGTCTCGGGCCGCGCGGCCCGGCCCTCGACCCAGGCGAACAGGGTCTCGAACGGGGGCGTCAGCCCATGCCAGACCTCCTCGACCGCATCGGCATCGTGGCCGCCCAACGCGCCGACCGCCGTCTTGGCGAGCCGCGCCGAGACGCCGACCCGGAGATTGCCGGTGACGAGCTTCAGGAGCGCCCAGCGCCCGGTCTCGTCGAGGGCGTCGAGCCAGTCGGCGAGGTGGCGGGGGAGTTCGCGCTTGGGAATGGTCGCGAGGGTTTTTACGACTTCGGCCAGGGTCGGGACGTGCGGGGGCGGGTTATTATGGCCGATTCCCACCCGCGCATCCCCTCCCCCC
>NZ_JALNUM010000081.1:0-30212 GCF_026540795.1 Methylobacterium sp. GC_Met_2 | reverse complement strand
CGGGTGCCGGCAAAAGCCTCGCCCGACCAGCCTGCCTCGCCCACAAGACCCGCAACGAGCCGCGGCACCGCCACGAACAGGTCGCCACCCTCCTGGCCGGGATCGGTCCGCCGGTAGGCAACGACATGGTCGGCCCGCGCCCCCGTGGCGTCGACGGGCTCGTGGGCGGCGATCGCGTAGAAATCCGGGCGCTCGGCCCGCTCGGCCAGCAACCGCGTCAGCGTCGCCTGCTTGATCCGCCCATCCGGCCATTGCGCCAGCAGCGCCGCCGGTTCGCCGCCCTGTTCGAGCATCCGTTCCAGGGCCGGATAATCCACCGGGCGCCGGTTGTCGGGATCGACGAAGGAGAAATCCCAGATCTCCGTGCCCTGGTAGGTGTCGGGCAGACCCGGCAGGGTGCATTTCAGGACCGTGCGGCCGAGGCTGGCCAGCATGCCGAGATGGGCGAGCCGACGGGCGAAGGGCCGGAGCTCCCGCAGGAAGTCCGATCCCGGTGCGATCAGCGCCGTGAACAGCTTCTTGACCGCGCCCTCGTAAACCTCGTCGACGTTGACCCAGCTCGACCGGCGCTTGCCCTCGCGCATGGCCTTTTCGCCGTAGGCGATCAGCCGGTTGCGGAAATCTTCGATCGCTCCGGGCTCGTCCTGCTCCAGCAGTTCCAGGGGCCACGCGCCCAGGATCGCCTGGCAGAACATCCACTGGTCGTTGGCGTCGGGGGCCGGTTCGCCGTCGATCCGGGCGAGGTGCGGCCCGGCCGTCCGCTGCCACAGGTCCCAGGCCTTGGCCCATTCCTCCGGGATCTCCGACAGGGCGAGCAGTCGGGTCCGGGCATCCTCGCCGCGCTTGGTGTCGTGGGTCGCGGTGGTGATCATGGCGCTCGGCCAGTCCCGGGCGCGGGCGATCTGCAGATCGTGGAAATGCTCGGCGTCGATCCCGTACTCGCCCGGATCGCCGCCGACCTCGTTGAGGCCCAGAAGGCACGCGTAGCGGTAGAACAGCGTGTCCTCCAGGCTCTTGGCCATGACCGGGCCGGTGAGCTGCTGGAACCGGCGGCGGAAGCGCAGGACTACCCGCGGATCCGGCCGGCCCGGCCCCGTGGTCTCGATCCGCCCGAGCAGGACCTCGGCGGCGAAATCGTGGACCGAGCGATCCGGCAGGCTCGACCAGCGCTTGGCCTTGGCGACCGCGCCCTCGATCAGGCGGACATCCTCGGGCTCGACCTCGCCCTCCTCCAATTCCTGCGGCAGGTAGCTCCGGTAGGTCGGGAAGCGCGCGATGATCTCGATCAGCGCCCGGCGCAGGGCATTGACGGTGAAGTCGCGGGTGCGCCGGTCGGCATCGGCGGCCTCCTTGAGGTCGGAGGTCAACACCTCCAGCTCGCTGGCGAAGCTGATCTCCAGGATCTCGGCCTTGGCCGCGCGGAGCTGGAAGCCGTAGGGCTCGTCGAAGCCCGTGGCCCAGGTATAGAGCCGCTCGACCTTCCCGCGCTTTCCCTTGTCGACCAGGATACCGTCGAGCTGGTTGAGCACGTCGTAGCCCGTGGTCCCGGCTACCGGCCAGGGCCGCAGCCGCTCCCCCGGCTCCAGGATTTTTTCGACCACCACGTAGAAGCCCGGCCCGACCGCCGCCTGAAGCGCCCGTGCATAGCCCAGCGGGTCGGCGAGCCCGTCGATGTGGTCGATGCGCAACCCGTCGATCCGGCCCTCGCGGACGTGCCGGAATACGGTCTCGTGCGAGCGGTGGAAGATGTCCGACAGCTCGACCCGCAATCCCGCCAACGAGTTCACGTCGAAGAAGCGGCGGTAGTTGATGTCGCTCGACGCCACCCGCCAATGGGCCAGCCGGTAGGCCTGCGCCTCCAACAGGCGGTGCAGCGGCCCGAAGCTGTCGGGGCGGCCCTTGAAGCCGTTGAGCAGCGCGAGCGTGCTGGCTGTGGCCTCCTGGATCAGCGGCGAGACGCCGTGGATCTCGGCGAGCCGGCGCTTCAGCCCCTCGGCCTCCTCGGGGAAGCTTTTGCGGCGGGTCTCGTCGGTGTCGATCGACATGGCGCGCAGCCGCTCGGAGATGGCGAGCAGTTCCGCGGTGGTGTCGTCGTCCACGGCCCCGATGGCGGCGATCACCCGGTTGAGGATCGTCGGATAGCTCAGCGGCCGGATCGGCAATTGGTGCTCGTAGTGCCAGACACTGAAGGCGCCCTTCTCAGGGTCGAACTTCAGGTCCAGCGTGCCCTGCTCCAGGGCCTCGCCGTAGCGCTCGCCCAGGAACGGGATCACGAGGTTGCGCCCGGCCCCGAGCCGCTGCCAGTCGATGTCGAACGCATCGGCGAACGGGGACAGGGAGCCCCATTCCAAGACCGAGAGCCACCACGGATTGTCGGACCCGCCGACGCCCATGTGGTTCGGCACGATGTCGAGGAGGAGCTTGATCCCGTGGGCGCGGAGCGTCTCGGAGAGCTGGATGAAGCCCGCCTCGCCGCCGAGTTCCGGGTTGATCGCGCCGTGATCGACGATGTCGTAGCCGTGGGTCGATCCAGGCCGCGCCTTCTGGAGCGGTGAGGCATAGACATGGCTGATCCCGAGCCGGTGCAGGTAGGGGACGATCCGGCCCGCATCCGCGAAGGTGAAGTCCTTGTGGAACTGCAGCCGGTAGGTCGAGCGCGGCGGCGGCACCGCGAGCCGCGCGGCCCCCGAGCGCGGGCCCCGCGCCTCGGACGACAGGGCCGCGGCGAGCTTGGCCAGCGGGCCGCCGGGGGCGGCGATCGCCGCGAGGTCCCGGTCGAGCTTGCGCCGCCAGTTCGGGTAGCCCTCGGTCGAGCCCGGCACGTTGGCCTGAGCGAGTTCCGAGACCACATCCTCGTACTGGACCGCGGTGAGCATCGAGGGTGCGCGGGCGAGGTAGCGGGCGGCGGCCTCGAAGGGCGCGGCATCCGGCGGCTCGGCGGTGGGGAGCAGCTGCTCGCCCGCCAGCGCCTCGGTCAGGCGGCGGCGCTCGACCACGCGCTCGGCGCGCTCGGCCTCGGCCCGGTCCTGATCGTACAGGCCAAGCGACTGGCGGGTGTCGGTATCGACCCCGCGCCACCAGCCCACGAAGGTCGGCAAGTCGTGGGTGGTGATGGCGGTGAGCGCGTCGCGCGGATAGGCCGAGGGCGCCTTGAACCGGCCATCGGCCTCCCGCTCGAAGGCGAGGATCCGGTAGCTGAGCACGCCCGCCCGCATCAGAGCGTCGGAAAAACCTTCGGGCGCGGTGCCGAGGTCTTCCGCGATGACGAGGCACTTGTTGCGGTGGCTCTCCAGCCGCAGCACCGCCAGCATCGGCTCGAACGGCATCGCCACGTAGGCGCCGGCCTGGGCACCCGCGCCGAGCGGGATCAGGAACAGGCGGGCGAGCTGGAAGGCGTGGTCGATCCGGATCGCGCCCGCGTGGCGCATGTTGGCCTGGACCAGGGCGCGGAAGGCCGCGAGGCCGTCGCGCTCCATCGTCAGCGGGTCGAAGGCCGGCAGGCCCCAGTTCTGGCCCTTGGGCGCCAGCAGGTCGGGCGGCGCGCCGATCGAGACCTTGTCGGCGAAGCGCTCGGGATGGGACCAGATCTCGGACCCGCCCCGGTCGGCGCCGACCGCGAGGTCGCGGTAGAGCCCGACCCGCATGCCCGACCCGAGGGCCGCCGCGGAGGCCTCTTCGAGCTGACGGTCGGCGAGGTGTTGCAGCCACGCATGGTAGCCGACGAGTTCCGCGTTCTCCGCCGCGAAGGCCGTCACGGCCTCCGTGCCGGCGCGGCGATAATCCTCCGGCCAGTCGCCCAGCCAGTGCGCCCCCTGCCCCCGGAAATGCTCCGACAGGGCCTCGAAGGTCGCGTGCGATTCCAGATCCGCGCCGCCCTCCTGGCGGAAGCGCTCGAAATCCGCGTCCGTCCCGGCCCGGGCCGGCGAATCCGCCCAGAGGGCCCGGAGCACGGGGTCGAGCACGTCGTGCACGCCCTGATGATCGACAAGCGCCGCCTCGCGCAAAGCCGTGATGGTGTCTTCCCGCTCGGCGAGCAGCGCCTCGGCCCGGGATCCGGCGAGCCCCGGCAGGCTGCGCGGGGCGATGAACAGGGTCTCGAGGAACAGGCGCGAGGAGGGCGAGTAGGGCGAGATCTTGGTCCGGTCGGAGCCGAACAGGGCGTGGACCGGGCTGAGCCCCAAGAACGCCGCCCCGCGCAAGGCAGCCTCGCGGGCGGCCTCGCCGGCATCAGCGTAGGTGCCGATGCCGATATTGGTCGTCGAGCGCAGGCCGTAGAGCTGCGCGGCCAGACCCCAGTCGGAGGCCCCCTCCTCCGTGTAGGGCCGCGGGCGCCAGCAACGCTGCGGCGCGGCGATCACCCAGGCTTCGGTGCGGCTCTGCCCGGCCTGGACGGTGAGGCGATGGTAGCCCGGGGTCAGCGGCGGCAGCTCGAAGCCGGGCTCGGACCCGTGCGGGTTCGCCCGCCCCTCGCGCGCCGTGCCGCGTTCATCCACGAGGCGCCAGACCAAGGTGTGGGGCGCACCGTTCTGGAGCCGCACCGGCACCCGGGCCGCCCGGCGGGCCTCCACGGGCAGGAGCGGCGGAATCAGGCCGCGGCGCAGGCGCTCGACCTGCTCCAGGCTCTCGGCGATCGCCGCCTCGTCCTCTACCGCGAAGCCTAGGGCCGCCAGCAGGCCCCGGCGCACCTCAAGGGGCGTCTCGACGGGCTTGCCGAAGGCATCGGTATAGCCCGCGGCAACGCCGACGAGATCGGCCAGCTGTTCCAAGGCACGCACGTTCAAGGCGCTCACAAGTGGGACTCCGTCAGGAACACGCCCGCCCAGGAGGGTAGGTCGCGTCCGGCCCCGTCCGGGGCGTTGGTCCAGACCACCCGGGCGCCGCCCGGATCCAGCGCGAAGGGGGCGTCGCCGACATTGGCGACGAACCGCAGGGTGCCGGCGCCGAAGCGCCACGTGCAATCGACCACGTCGGCCCGCGGCAGGCTGGCGGCGGCGCCTGCGTAGCCGGACTTCGCCAGCGGCACGACCACGTCGCGGCGCAGGCCCAGGAGCCGGGTCGTCTCGGCCAGCACCTCGCGGTGCGGCGAGCGGTCCCGCTCGGACCAGTCGAGCTTCGAGGCCTTGAAGGTCTCGCGCTCGGTGGGATCCGGAATCTTCGAGGTATCGTCGGCAAACGCCGCGAAGCTCTTGAATTCCCGGCGGCGGCCGTCGCGCACCGCCGTGTTCAGCTCTTCGTCCGGCGCGAAGTCGACGAAGAACAGGAACGGCGCCGAGGCCGACCATTCCTCGCCCATCCAGAGCATCGGGATCTGCGGCGCCAGCAGCAAGCCGGCCCGGGCGAGATCGAGCTTCTTCGGGTCGGCCAGATGGTTGAGCCGCTCGCCGAGTGCCCGGTTGCCGACCTGGTCGTGGTTCTGGAGGAAGGTCACGAAGGCCGAGGGCGGCAGGTGCCCGGAGGATTCGCCGCGCGGGTGGTTGTCGAGCGTCGGGAAGGGCTCGCCCTGATAGGCAAAGCCCTCCGCGAGGCAGCGCGCGAGATGCGCGACGGGTTTGTCGGCAAAGCTTTTATAGTAGCCGGCATCCTCGCCGGTGAGCAGGACGTGCCAGCAATGGTGCAGGTCGTCGGCCCATTGGGCGTCATGCATCTTGGGGCGCCCGGCGGCATCGCGCTCCAGCCAGCGGGCCTGGTTGGCCTCGTTCTCCAGCATCAGGTGGATCTGGCGATCCGGGAAGGTCTTGCGGACCGTCTCGCCGAGCTCGGCCAGGAAGTGGCGGGGCGAATCGTCCAGGATCGCGTGGACGGCGTCGAAGCGCAGGCCGTCGAACCGGTATTCCTCCAGCCAGTACAGGGCGTTCTGGATGAAGAACTGGCGCACCGTGGCGCCGCTCTCCTTGCCGTCGAAGTTGATGCCGGCGCCCCACGGCGTCTGGTGGCGCTCGGTGAAGAAGGTCTTGGCGTAGGCGTGGAGGTAGTTCCCGGCCGGGCCGAAGTGGTTGTAGACCGCGTCGAGATAGACCATCAGGCCGAGCCCATGGGCGGTGTCGATCAGCCGCTTGAGGTCGTCCGGCCGGCCATAGGCGCCGTCGGGGGCGTAAGGCTGTACGCCGTCGTAGCCCCAGTTGCGTGTGCCCTTGAAGTCGGCGAGCGGCAGCAGCTCGATGGCGGTGACGCCCAGCGCCTTGAGGTCGGGCAGCCGGGCCTGAAGGCCCGCATAGGTACCCTCCGGCGTGGCCGTGCCGACATGACACTCGTAGATCACCGCCTCCTCGAATGGCCGCCCGGTCCAGCCCTCGTCCGACCATTCGAAGGCGCGCGGGTCGATCACCTCGCTGAGGCCCGAGACGTCGTCCGGCTGGAACCGGGAGGCGGGATCGGGCGCCACGAGATCGCCGTCGATGCGGAAGCCGTAGCGGGCACCGGGCTTCACGCCGGGCAGGGCGGTGCGCCGCCAGCCGCCGCCGGATTCGGGCAGCGGGTGATCGATGCCGTCGACGACGAGTTCGACGCTCTGGGCAGTGGGTGCCCAGAGGGCGAAGCGGACGCCACCGCCGACCATCTCGGCCCCGAATTCCATGTTGTGGGCGCGCCGCATCGGGCCACATTCCTCGTCGTTGGCCGTACGCGCCGGGGCAAGCGCGGCAGGCTCACCTGTCGTGGGAGAAGGCCCCGGGCTCGATCCGGTTCCCGCAGCGCAGCTATGGCGGGCGCAGGGTGTGGCAATGGGGGAACGGAGGCCCACGCGTCTCCCTCCCCCGCAGAGGGGGGAGGGAGAGTCTGTGGGTCCGTCGCCGATCCATTCTTTGAACGACTTCGACCGTCAAGGCCCCGGCACCCACCCGGGACTCCTCCCGCCCTCCATCTCCGGGCCAGTCAGCACCAGGACCGTGCGTCCGGGCAGCGGCACCGCGGCGCCCGCCGCGTAAGCCGCGGCGTCCGACGGCAGCGCCCCCTCGGGCTCGCCCGTGTCGAAGACCGTCCGCCATGGGCCACCGATCACCGGGGCGAGGTGGAACGTGCAAGCCTCCTCCCCGGCGTTGAACAGCATCAACAGGCGGTCGCCCGGCGTGCCGTCATTGCCGATCTGCATGCCGAACGCCTGCAGCCCGTCGTCCGACCAGTGGCTTTCGCCCATCTCGGTGCCCTCGGGCGCCAGCCAGTGGACGTCGCGCAGGGGTTGGCTCGGATCGATCAGGGTACCGGTGAAGAAGCGCCGCCGGCGCAGGGCGGCTTGAGTCCGGCGCAGGGTCAGCAGATTGGCGACGAAGCCCGTGAGCGCGGGGTCCGGATCGACGCTCCAGTCCATCCAGCTCGTCGGGTTGTCCTGAGCATAGGCATTGTTGTTGCCGCCCTGGCTGCGGGAGCGCTCGTCGCCCATCAGCAGCATCGGCACGCCCTGGGCCAGCATCACGGTGGCCAGCATGTTGCGCTTCTGCCGGGCGCGCAACGCCAGGATGGCCGCATCGTCGGTGTCGCCCTCGACGCCGTAATTCCGGCTGACGTTGTGGCCGTGGCCGTCGCGGTTGTCCTCGCCGTTGGCTTCGTTGTGCTTCGCCTCGTACGACACCGTGTCGGCCAGCGTGAAGCCGTCATGGCTGGCGATGAAATTGACGCTCGCGAGCGGCGAGCGCCGGGAGGGCGCGAACACCTCGCGCGAGCCGGTCAGCCCCTGCGTGACCTTGGCGAGCGTGCCGGAATCGCCCTTCCAGAACCCGCGGGTCGCGTCGCGGAACTTGTCGTTCCATTCGCTCCAGCCGCGCGGGTAGCTCCCGAGCTGGTAGCCCCCCTCCCCGATATCCCAGGGCTCGGCCACCATCTTGACCCGGGCGAGCACCGGATCCTGCGCCAGCGCCTGGAAGAAGGCCGCCTGCGGGGTGAAGGCGAGCGGCGAACGCCCGAGGCTCGAAGCGAGGTCGAACCGGAAGCCCGCGATCCCGTAGGCGGTCACCCAGTGGCGCAGGGAATCCAGCACCAGCTGCATCACCCGCGGGTGGCTCACATCGAAGGTGTTGCCGCAGCCGGTGCAGTCGAGGTTGCGGTGAGGGTCGGCGGGGTCGAGCTTGTAGTAGCTGGCATTGTCGATGCCGCGGAACGCCAGGGTCGGGCCGGTGTGGTCGCCCTCCGCGGTGTGATTGTAGACCACGTCGAGCCAGGTCTCGATCCCGGCGGCGTTGAGCTCCCGGATCGCCGCCTTCAGGCTGCCGAGGCCGCCCTCCCCCAGGTAGCGCGGGTCGGGGGCGAAGTAGCTTAGCGGCTGATAGCCCCAGAAATTGACGAGGCCCTTCTCCACCAGGAAGCGGTCATCCGCAAAAGCCTGGATCGGCAGCAGCTCCAGGGCGGTCACGCCGAGTTTCACGAGATGCTCGATGATCGCCGGGTGGGCCAAGGCCGCGTAGGTGCCGCGCTCGGATTCGGGGATCGCCGGATGGGTGCGGGTCAGCGCCTTGACGTGCGCCTCGTACACCACCGTGTCGGCGAGCGGCCGGCGCACCGGATCGAGGGCGAGGTCGGGCACCTCGGGGGCGGTGACCACGCAGCGCGGCATGTAGACCGCGCTGTCGCGCCGGTCGATCCGGTCCTCGCGCCCGCCCCGCCGGTGGCCGTAGAGCGCGTCATGCCAGCGGATCTTCCCGCGGATCTCCCGCGCATAGGGGTCGAGCACCAGTTTCGAGGGGTTGAACCGGTGGCCGTTCGCCGGATCCCAGGGGCCATGCACCCGGTAGCCGTAGAGCTGGCCCGGCAGCACCCCGCGCAGGTAGCCGTGCCAGACGTCGTCGGTCCGGCAGGGCAGCCGCACCGTGCGGGTCTCGTGCCGCTCGCCGGGCTCGAACAGGCAGATATCGACCGCCGTGGCGTGCTCGGAGAACAGGGCAAAATTGACCCCGCGCCCGTCGAAATGCGCGCCGAGCGGCGCCGGCACCCCGTCATCGACGGCGATCATGGGCGAGGTCCAGATATGAATGTGAGATCAGAGAGGTGCCACGCAACGTCATGGTTTCAAAAGGTCTTCGACCTTTCGCGGGTACGGGGCAAAGCCCTGCTGTCGGGCTTTGCCCGATTGCCGGGCGAAGCCCGATGCCTCGGGGACCTGCCCCGAGACCCCACCAAAGGGATGATCCCGTTGGAAACCCGGGACATCGCCGGCTATTCGGCGGCGGCGGCAGCTGTGGACGGCGGCTCGCGCTCGATCGTGCGGAAGTTCTCGAGTTCCGCCAGGAAGTTGCGCGCCCACCAATCGACATCCTCGCGGGTCATGCGCTCGACCATCGGCTTCCAGCGCGCCAGGCGCTCGGCCTTCGGCATGTAGAGCGCCGCGCGGATCGCCTCCGCGACCTCGAACTTGTCGTAGGGGTTGATCAGCAGCGCCTCGGGCAGCTGCCGGGAGGCGCCGGCGAATTTCGACAGGACCAGCACGCCCGGATCGTCCTCAGCTTGAGCGACCACGTATTCCTTGGCGACGAGGTTCATGCCGTCCCGCATCGGCGTGACGATGCCGACCCGGGCCGCCCGGTAGAGGCCGGCCAGAACCGGGCGCGGATAGGCCTTGGTGATGTACTGGATCGGCGTCCAGGCCGGGTCGCCGAGCGCGCCGTTGATCTCGCCGACCTTCTCGTTCACATCCCGGGCGAGCTGCTCGTATTCCGGTACCTCGCTGCGGGATTTCGGCGTGATCTGGATGTAGGTGACGTTGCCGCGCTGATCGGGATTCGAGGCGAAGAAGCTCTCCACCGCCTCCATGCGCTCGGGCACGCCCTTGGAATAATCGAGCCGGTCGACGCCGATCAGGAGCTTGCGGGTGCGCAGGCCGGCGATGGTCTCGCGCACGACCTTGTTGGCGCTGGCCTTCTCGGCCGCCTCCTTGAAGCCTGCGACATCGATGCCGATCGGGAAGGCGCGAATCCGGGTCCGGCGCCCGTCGACCATCAGCGAGCCGCCGCCCAAGGGAATCGCCCGCTGGGTGTCGACCAGGTTGCGCTGGAGATTCTGGACATCCGCCTCGGTCTGCAGGCCGATCAGGTCGTAGTCGACGATGGCGCGCAGCAATTCGGTGCTCGCCGGCAGCGAGTTGAACACATCGGCGGCGGGCCAGGGGATGTGGTGGAAGTAGCCGATCGGGTTGTCCAGCCCGAGGCCGCGCAGCTCTGCGGCGAGCGGCAGCAGGTGATAATCGTGAACCCAGATGATGTCGTCGGGCTCGACCAGCTTGGCGAGTGCGCGGGCAAAAGTGCGGTTCACGCGGCAGTAGCCGGCATAATCCGAGCGCGAGAAAGCCCCCAGCCCCAGCCGGTAATGCATGATCGGCCACAGCGCCCGGTTCGCGAAGCCGGCATAATATTCGAGGTGATCCTGGGGCGAGAGATCGACCACCGCGTACTGGACGCGGCCCCGGTCGATCAGGGTCGGCTCCTCGGACGGCTCGTCCGTGATGATGCCGCTCCAGCCGAACCACAGCCCCTCATAAGCCGAGAAGGCCTCCTTGACGGCGACCGCCAGGCCGCCTGCCGCGACCGCCTTGCCGCCCTCCTCCGGGACGGCGACGCGGTTCGATACGATCACAAGGCGTGCCACGCGGGTCGGCTCCGGATCAGGGGCGCGGGTCGGGTCGAGGGTCTCGCCACGCCTGCATCGGGACATCAACTATATGTCAGAACGCGCGGGAACCCTGCGCGATCCTTTGTTGGTCTTGAGGCAACCCAAGCGTGAAGCCGGGCGCGGGTCAAGTCGCGGCCGTTCCGTTCCGGGACAGGGCGGCCGCTCCGTCCGGGCATCGCGCGGCGCCCCGCCCGAGCCGGCGCGGGCCGAGCGACGGGCGTTGTCGAAGCGTGGCGGTTCTGACAGACCTTGGCTGAATGGGGACTGACCGCTGCGCCGAGTCGCGGAGGCCGCGGATCTGTTCGGCTCGGATGGGGTTCGCTGCACGCGGCACCGGAACCGGTCACAGCTGAGTCGGTTACTCAGCCATCGCGGGGGCCGCAGTCGCCGCAAGCGGCGCCGACCCCGCGGCGCGAGGAGTGTTTTCGAGATGGCCGGCAACGAGTTACCGCAGGACGCCCTTGGAGGCCCGCTTCATGGGGCGGCGCATGAGGCGCCCCACGAGCCGCCCCATGCTGGGGCGGATGAGCGCGCCCAGTGGCGTGCCCTGCAGGGCGATGTCGAGGGGCTGGCCGACGTGGCGGCTGAGCGTGGACGCGGGCTGATCGACGCAGCGCGGCTCCAGGCGCAGAGCTACGTCGAGCAGCGCAAGAGCGATGCGGCCCAGTCGGTCCACGACCTCGCGCAGACGATCCGCAATTCGGGCCGCGATCTTGGCGACAAGCCGAACGTGCGTGCCTTCTTCGACAGCGCCGCCGACGGGCTGGAGCAACTCGGCTCCTCGATCGAGCGCCGCAGCCTCGGCGATTTCTACAGCGAAGCCGAGTCCATCGCCCGCCGGGCTCCGGTGGCGGTGGCGGTCGGCACCTTCGTGGCCGGCCTGATCGCCGCCCGCTTCATCAAGTCGTCGAGCCTGCCGCCGGAGGCGCCGGACGTCGACGCCCGCGACAGCTTCCGGGCCTGACGCCATGGCCCAGGGGACTGATCCGCGCCAGAACGGCGCCACCGGTGCTTCGAGCATCCAGAGCCTGATCGGCGACGCGCTCCGCGAGACCAACGAGCTCGCCCGCAAGGAAATCGCCCTGTTCCGGGCCGAGATGGCGGGCAACATCCGCCAGCTCGTCGTCGGTCTCGCCTGCATGGTCGGCTCGGCGGTGTTCGCCGTGGTCGCCCTGCTGATCCTGATCGGCGCCCTCGTGAAATGGCTCGCCACCATCGTCGGGTCGGAGTGGCTCTCGGCCCTGATCGTCGGCGGTGTGCTGCTGGTGCTGGCCATCGGGATGGCCCTGTGGGCGCGTAACGTCCTCTCCCTCTCCACCCTGGCCCCGAAGCGCACCACGCGCCAGGTCCGCCAGGATGCCCAGGCCCTGTCGGAGCGCGTATCCGGATGAGTTCGATGAACGACCTCGAGAGGGAGATCGAGGAGAGCCGCGCCCGGCTCGACGACACGATCGACCGCATTCAGGGGCGGCTCTCGGTGCCGAACCTCGTGGACGAGATGCTGGGCAATGCCCGGCGTGTCCCGGCCCTGAACACCACCTACGACTCGGCCCTGGAGGCGGTGCGCCGCAATCCCGTGCCGGTGCTGCTGATCGCAGCCGGCGTCGGGCTGCTGTTCAGCCGCATGGCGAAGGACGCGGGACGTCGCCGCACCGAGGTCGCAGCCACCCGCGTACCGACCCTGAACACCGGCGCGGCGCGCGGCTACGATCCCGATCTCCCAACCGTCCGCCCGGCGCGGGATCCCCTGGACAAGACCGAGATCTGACAAGCGTCGTGAGCCGGACGCGAACGCACGCGAGCGCTCTCCGCCGAAGCGAACATGGGTTCGACGGAGAGCGCATCGCAACAAGAGCGTAGAGCCGCGCACGATCGCAATGCGATCGAGCACGGCTCTGAGGCCGGCCGGCAGGCCGGAGGGAACGGCGCCGCCCGATCAAGGCCGCGCAGCCGAGACGGATATCCGAGGACACCGCCATGACCGACAAGCCTGGTACCCCCACCACGCCGTCCCGCGCCCCCGAGCAGATCGCCGCCGAGGCGGGTATGCCGCACGGGTCCGGCACCGGCCTGCGCCCTGATCCGGCCGGCCTCGGCGATCCGGGTGCGCCCGGCACGGCGGCGGGCGATTTCACCCTGCGGCCCGACCCGCGCGGCCTGCACGATCCGTTGCCGCACGGCTCCGCGCCGCTCGCGTCGGGCGGAACATCCGGCGGCGGTTCACGCGCATCCGATCCGGCCTCCGCCGTCAAGGACGGCGCCCGGGCGGTGGGCGACCGGGCGGCCGATCTCGCCGGACAGGCCAGTCAAACCGTTTCGAGCTTCGCCGACGACATCAGCAATCGCCTGGGCGGCGCGGCCGATCAGGCCCGCGATCGTGCCTCCGCGGCCTATGACGACGTCCGGGAGCGCGCCGAGGGGGTTCATCGCCGCAACCTGCGGGCGCTCGACGATCTGACCAGCCAGGGGATCGACGGCCTCCATCGGGGACGCACTGCGGTCGAGCGTTTCGTGGACGACAACCCGCTCCTCGTCGGGGTGGTGGGCGTCGCCGCCGGCCTGCTGCTCGGCGCCCTGCTGCCGCGCACCCGTCAGGAGGACCGCAACATCGGTCCTTGGGCCGACGAGGTCCGCGACCAGGGCCTGCGCTACGCCCGCGAGGTGACCAATATCGGCCGGGAGTTCGTCCAAACCGCCCTCGACCCGGACAATCTCAATGCCGTCGCCCGCAAGGTGGTGGATCCGGACGACCACGCGCCGCCGGTTGGCGACCGGAAAGAGCACACGCTCTGATCGCACGCGTGGCGTACTGATACGGACCGGTGGCTGAATCAGCCGCCGGTCGAAGCACTTACCGCTGGAAGCGCTTCTTCAAGGCCTCGTTGGCCCGGATCTGCCAGCCTGGCCCGCTGGCGCGCATGGCTTCGATCACGTCGGCATCCAGGCGCAACGTGATCTGACGCTTCGGCTGATCGATGCGCGGGCGACCCCGGCCGCGTTTGAGCAAGTTCAGGCCGTCTCCGGATACGGCCCGCGCCATCATGGCGTCGGTCAGTTCCGGGATCTCGTCATATTCCTCCGCGGTGATCGCGTGGGCATCGACTTTGGCCAAGTCGGTCGCGCCGAGCCCGTCAGCGAATGAGCCCGACGTATTTGTCCTGCTCGCGGGCATTGGCCGTCCTCATCGAGAACACGTGTCGATCGTCGCCGCGCGGTGTCCAGCACACCACGACCATCCGCCCAGCGAGAATTCCGACAGTCACGAGCCGCTCTTCGCCATAGTCGCGGCGATCATCCAGGAAGGTGACGCGCGGCCCGATAAACAGCAGCTCCGCCGTCTCAAGGTCGAGGCCGCGTTCCGTAAAAGGTCTGTCACGCTTCGCCGAATCGTAGGCGATGGCCACGCTTTAGGCGTAGCGAGCGTTCGGCGGATGTCCAGATTAATGGCGTGCCGGAAAATCGGTTCCCGAGCCAGGATCAGGCTGTGTCTGCAGGCAACCGAGAACGCGTCTTGCTTTGCCCGTCTCTGCTATCGCTGCGGCGCGTGTCGGTAAAGGAGTCGCGCCGTCACCGCCTCGTCTCCGCCTCCCGATACAGCCCCGCATGCGCCTCTCGGAGCAGGTTCTTCTGCACCTTGCCCATGGTGTTGCGCGGCAGTTCCTCCACGAACAGGACGCGCTTGGGGCATTTGAACCGGGCGAGGCGGCCCTCCAGGGCGGCCTGCACGCCCGCCTCGTCCGGACAGCCCGGGCCGCCCACCACCACGGCGGTAACCGCCTCGCCGAAATCCGGATGACTCAGGCCGATCACCGCGGATTCGACCACGCCGGGCAGCGCGTCAATCTCGGTCTCGACCTCCTTCGGGTAGACGTTGAAGCCGCCCGAGATGATCAGGTCCTTGCCGCGCCCGACGATGTGGACGTAGCCCCGCCCGTCGACCTTCCCGAGATCGCCCGTGATGAAGAAGCCATCGGCCCGGAATTCGGCGGCGGTCTTCTCCGGCATGCGCCAGTAGCCCTGGAACACGTTCGGGCCTTTGACCTCGATCATGCCGACCGTATCGGGTCCAAGGACCTTGCCCCCCTCCGGATCCATCACCCGCAGCGCGACCCCCGGCAACGGAAAGCCCACCGTGCCGGCGACCCGGTCGCCGTCATAGGGGTTCGAGGTGCTCATATTGGTCTCGGTCATGCCGTAGCGCTCGAGGATGGCGTGGCCGGTGCGGGCCTGCCACTCCCGGTGCGTCTCGGCGAGCAGCGGGGCCGAGCCCGACACGAACAGGCGCATGCCCCGGGCCGCCTCGGGTGTCAGGCCCGGCTCCTTCAGGAGGCGCGTGTAGAAGGTCGGCACCCCCATCAGCACGGTGGCCCGGGGCATCAGGCTCAGGATCAGCTTCGGGTCGAGCCGGGGCAGGAACAGCATGGAGCCGCCGCTCGCCAGCAGCGTGTTGGTCGCCACGAACAGCCCGTGGGTGTGGAACACCGGCAGGGCATGGATCAGCACGTCGTCGGCGGTGAAGCGCCAATAATCGACCAGCGTCCGGGCGTTCGAGGCGAGGTTGTCGTGGGTCAGCATAGCGCCCTTGGAGCGCCCGGTCGTGCCCGAGGTGTAGAGGATCGCCGCCAGATCCTCCGGGCCCCGGGGCACGTCTGCAAAATCACCGTCCTGCCGGTCCGCCGCCTCGGCGGCGCTGCCGCCGCCCGCGGCGTCGAGCGTCCAGATCTGCCGGACGCTCGCTGCGGCCTCGGCGAGCGCGTCGCGCCGGCCCGGATCGCAGACGAACACGGTGGGCTCGGCGTCGCCCAGGAAATAGCCGATCTCGGCCGCGGTGTAGGCGGTGTTGAGCGGCAGGAACACGGCGCCGGCCCGGACGACGCCAAGATACAGAAAGATGACCTCCGGGCTCTTCTCGACCTGCACGGCCACCCGGTCGCCGGGCGCGACACCTGACGCGTGCAGGGCCGCGGCGTAGGCGCCGGAGCGGGCGATCAGCTCCGCGTAAGCGTAGCGGCGGCCCTCCGGCGTCTCGATCACGGTCTTGGCGGGATCGGGGACGCCGTCCCGGATCAGGGAGAAGAGGTGATTGGTCATCGGGCGGCTTGGGCTGCTGGCGGCTTGGGCTGTTGCGGGCCTTCGTGTCTTCCGCACCCATAGCCGCCTCAGGGGCCTCCCGGCGAGCCCTTTCAGGCGGCGAGCCGCTGCCGCGATGACAGGAAGGCCCCCTCCGGTGCCCGTTCGGGCGCGAACAGGCCGAGGCCGGTGGGCGCCGGCATGCCGATATAGATCGCCTCCATGCCGCGCTGGGAATAAGCCTCGTGCCAGAACCCGGACCCCTTCGAATCCCGGGAGAAATCCCGCCACCACGTCCGGTGCGGGTCGGAGCGGGTGAAGCGCTCCAGGCTTTCCAGATCGCGCCAGTACTGGCGCATGCCGACATGGCTGAGCCCGAAGAACAGGTTTTCGTGCGCCAGCAACCCTTCCGGCTGCGACCGCACCGAGGCGGCGATGCCGCGCCCGAGGCCCATCAGCGCGAGCAGGCCTCGCCAGCGGGTGACCCGGAAGCCGAGATAGACCACCACGAGGTCGGGATAGGCGGAGAGATCCACGGACCGGCGGACGGGGGCAGCTTGCATGGCGCCGTCTCCTGCGCATTGTGTGCGCTGTAAACATGCGGCAGGTTGTGTACAGTGTCAACATCCGATCCCGAGAGAAGCTATCACCACGGCGACCTGCGGACGGCCCTAGTGGCGGCGGCCTTGGAGCACCTGGAAGCCGGGGGTGAGGCGGCGCTCTCCCTGCGCGCGGTGGCGCGGGCCTGCGGCGTCTCGGCGATGGCGCCCTACCGTCACTTCGCCGGCAAGGAGGATCTTCTGGAGGCTGTGGCGGCCAGCGGCTTCGAGGCGCTCGCGGTTTCCCTGGAGGCGGCCGACGCCTCCGCGGAGGGTGCCCAGGCGCTGGCCGCGCAGGGGGTGGCCTACGTGACCTTCGCCTGCCGGCATCCGGCCCTGTTCCGGCTCATGTTCATGGGGCCTGGTTGCAAGGCGGACCGGTCTCAGGCCTACGCGATCCTGGAACGACGGGCGGCCGCGCTGGCCGGGCCGCGGATGTCGGCCGGGGACCTGACGCTCGCCGCGTGGTCCCTGGTGCACGGCCTCGCCGCGCTGATCCTCGACCGCCGGGTGCTCCTGGAGGGCGAGGCCGCTGAGGACGCGGCAAGGCGGATCACCCTGGCCTTCGCCCAGCTGGCGGCGGGCGGCTGAGTCACGCCTCGGCGAGCACCACGGCGCGCGGCGGTGGCAGCTTGGCGCGCAGCTCCCGGCTCACCGCCGGGGAGGCCACGACCGTGCCGAGATTGGCGTAGGTCTCGTGGTTCCGCTCGATCGCGGTGAGGTCGTAGAGGTAGTTCACCATCAGGCCATGGGCCTGGGACAGGCCCTTCTTCGAGGTGTCGCCCAGGTAGTTGATCCGCTCGAGCCGTGCGCCGTTGCCGAGATGGAACCGGGCCACCGGATCGAGGGGCCGGCCGCGCGCGTTCTTGGCGCGCAGGAAATACGCGGCGGCGGCCGGGATCAGCGCCTTGCGCACCGCCTCGGCCTTCGCCTTGTCGGCGTGCCAGTCGGGATCGTCCAGCGCCCGCAGGGTCTCGACATCCTCGGGCAGCAGCCCCTGCGGGCTGTCGGCCCGGCGCTCCCGGGCGAGCCAGGCGGCGAAGCCCGGCACCGGCGAGAGGGTCACGAAGGTCTTGAGGGTCGGGACCTCGCGGGTCAGGTCCTCGACCACCTGCTTGATCAGGAAGTTGCCGAAGGTGACGCCGGCGAGCCCCTTCTGGCAGTTCGAGATCGAGTAGAAGATCGCGGTCGTCGCCGCCTGCGGCTGCAGCGGCTTGCGCTCCCGCGACAGGATCGGCGCGATGGCCGGCGCGATCTCTCCGGTCAGCGCCACCTCGACGAAGATCAGCGGCTCGTCGGCCAAAGCCGGGTGGAAGAACGCGAAGCAGCGCCGGTCCGGCGGCTCGATCCGGGCGCGCAGGTCGTCCCAGTCGGCGATGGCGTGCACCGCCTCGTAGCGGATGATTTTTTCCAGGATATGGGCCGGCGTGGTCCAGTCGATGTGGCGCAGCACCAGGAAGCCGCGGTTGAACCAGGATGCGAACAGGTGCTCGAAGTCGCAATCGAGGCTGTCGACCGCGTCCAGCAGGGCGGGATCCAGGGTCTCGCCGGCGCGCAGGGTCTGGCGCAGATCGAACAAGTCCTCACGCATCCGCACGAGGCTGAGCGTGCCGCCCCGGGCGAGATTGAGGCGGCGGATCAACTCCTGGCTGCGCGGCTCGGCCGCATCGTGCAGGGTCCCAAGACGGGCCCGCGACGGGTCAGCCCGATAGGCGGCGATCGCCTCGTCGACGGCGGCGTGATCCGCATCGAAATCCAGCGCGATGGCTCGCAGGAAGGCGTGGCGCTCGGCCGGTCCGAAGCTGGCGTAGCGGTCGAGGATCAGGCGGGCCAGGGCCACCCCGGACGCCTCGCCGCGCCGGGAGATCAAATCCTCGCACAGCTTGACGAGGTCGGCGGCACTCGCCCGGGATCCGAGGTCGCCGCGGCCGATGCCGATCAGGTCGCGGCCGCGCTCGCTGATGGTCTGAAGGAGGTCGCCGAAGAAGGAGATCGCCGCCATGACCTTCGCACTGACCCCCGTCGACCCGAACTCGAAACGCGCCCCGCCCGGCGGGCTCGCCGTTCGGATGCGCGTGCGGCCGAATCCGGCGCCGCCCACCCTCCCGCCGGGGAGGCCGGATCAGCCCCCGATCCCGTCCGGCATCTTACGGCGCCGCGGTCGCGACGACCAGAGCTTGACCGATAGCGAAGTGCGACGGGCGACCTTGCAGATGCTGTGCGAAGGTCGTGTGACGGGCCGGGGCCTATCAGCTCAGACGCGCTCGGCCACGGTGGCGAGGTCGGCCCGCTCCCGCCAGTCGCCGACGCCGTGCTGGCGGGCGAAGCGGAGCTCGGCCGCGCGACGGGCGCGCTCGGGATCGCGGGCCCTCGTGATCTCGACGGAGCCGATCGTGAACGGTACCCCAAGGATCTCCTTGGCGAAGTCGATGCGGTAGTTCGGCATTCCGTACTCCCTGTTCCGGCGGCTCCGGATGCGTCCGCACGGAACGAAACCGCCCTCTTGGTCGTAATCCGGGTCTACAGCCTGTTGGACCCGGCGCCCGGATTCCGTGCTGCGCGACACCCGCCCGCAGGCCGGCAGCGCACGCCGCGTTGATTTCATATGGTGCGGCGGCTTCACCCGTGAAGAGGCGCGCCGCCCCCCGGTAGGGATGCATCGCCGCAGCTTGCCGGGCGGCAAGCTCTGCCCGTAGAGCCTCGCGACCCCTACTTCTCGCTCCCTCCCCCTCGACGATACGGACCCGACCATGGCCCATCCGCGGCGGCAAACCAGCCTGCCCTCGACCCAGCCGTGACCACGTCCCTCGACGCGAAGGCCCGGTTTGGCCTGACGCTGATCGCCGGCGGCGCCGTGGCCAACATCTACTACAACCAGCCGCTGCTCGGGCTGATCGTGGCCGAGTTCGGCGACCGCGCCGCCCTCTGGGTGCCGACCACCGCTCTGGTCGGCTACGGGCTCGGCATCGTCGGGCTCGTGCCGCTGGGCGACGCGCTGCCGCGGCGCGCCCTGATCGTCTGGCAATGCCTCGCCCTCGCCGTGGCGCTGCTGGCGGTCGGCCTCGCCCCGAACCTCGCCAGCCTCGCCCTCGCCCATCTCGTCGTCGGCGTGCTGGCCAGCGCGGCCCAGCAGGCGGTGCCGTTCGCGGCCGAGCTCGCCCCGGATGCCAGCCGCGGGCGGGTGGTCGGGCAGGTGATGACGGGGCTGCTCACCGGCATCCTGCTCGCCCGCACGGCGAGCGGGTTTCTGGGGGCGCATCTCGGCTGGCGGCCGGTCTTCCTCATCGCGTCCCTGTTGGCGCTCGCCATGGCGGGCATCGCCCGGGCGACCCTGCCTCAGACCGTGCAGACGCACCCGCTGCGCTACCGCGCCCTGATGCTGTCGATCCTCCACCTCGCCCGGAGCCAGCCGGTGCTGCGCACCGCGAGCCTGTCGCAGGCGCTGCTGTTTGCCGCCTTCAACGCCTTCTGGGCGACGCTGGCGCTGCTGGTGGAGGGGCCGCCCTTCGGGCTCACGGCAGCCGGCGCCGGGCTGTTCGGGGTGATCGGCGTCTGCGGGGCCTTCGTGGCGCCGCTCTCGGGCCGGTTCACCGATCGCAAGGGCGCCAAGCCCGTGGTGCTTGGCGGCAGCCTGATGGTCGCCTTGTCCTTCGTGGTGCTCTGGGTGGGCGGGGCGTGGTCTCTGATCGCCGTGGCGCTCGGGGTGCTGCTGATCGATATCGGCATGAACGGCGCGCTGATCGCCAACCAGACCCGGGCCTACGCCCTGGTGCCGGGGGCGCGGGGGCGGATCAACACCGTGCTGTTCACGACCCTGTTCGTGTTCGGGGCGCTCGGCGCCTATGCGGGCTCGCAGGCTTTTCTGCTGGTCGGCTGGCCGGGTGTCTGCGCGGTGGGGCTGGTGTTCTCGGCGCTGGCCGTCATCGTGGCCGCGCGGGATCCGCACGGGCGCGGCCCGTAACATAGAGGGGTTCCCAAAGGGCGCAGCCCTTTGGCGGGGGAATCGGGGCAGAGCCCCGATGTCGGGCGTCGCCCGAACCCAGCAGGGCTTTGCCCTGCACCCACACAAGGTCCCGACCTTGTGAATCCCTGATCGGGGAAGCCGAACCGTGGGCGTCTACTTCAGCACCCGCGAGAGCCGGCACCATGCCGCCTTGTCGGGCGGCAGGCCGAAACGGAGGCGCTCCGGCCGCTCGGCGAAGCGCCGCACCGCGATCCCGGCCACCGCCAAGCGCCGGTAGAGATTCGGCCCATCCGAAAAATCCGCGGTCCGGAACAGGCGGGTGCCGCCGACGACTTGGCCCCCGGCCCGGGCGATCATCCGGTCGAGCCGGGCCGCATCCGCCGCCCGCGCCCGGGCGGCCTCGGCGCGCCAGGCCGCATCCGACAGGGCCGCGGTCCCGATCGCCAGGGCCGGGCCGGACACCGCCCAGGGGCCGAGCGCCTCGGCGATCCGGGCCGCAATCCCGGGCTCGGCGACCGCGAAGCCGAGGCGCAGGCCCGCGAGTCCGTAGGTCTTGCCGAAGGAGCGCAGCACCACGAGGCCCGGCCCGACCTGGGGGCACAGGCTCGCCACCGGCTCGAGATCCGCGAAGGCCTCGTCGGCGACCAACAGGCCACCGCGGGCGCTGAAGGATTCGGCGAGCGCCCGGCGCTCGGCCAGCGGAAACGTCCGCCCGTCCGGGTTGTTGGGATCGACGATCACCGCCACCCGGGCATCGCCGAGCGCGTCGATACCCTGGACCTCCGCCACCGCGTGCCCCGCCCGGGCCCAGGCGGCGGCGTGCTCGGCATAGGTCGGACCCAGGACCGCCACCCGGGTCGGCGCCAGGAGCCGGGGCAGGGTCTCGATCAGGATCTGGGTGCCGGGGGCGGGCACGATATGGGCTGCATCCGGCGCGCCGTAGGCCGAAGCGGCAGCGGCCCGCAGGGCCTGGACCTCGGCGGCCTCGGGGAGCCGCGTCCAGGCGCTGGCCTCCACCGGCGGCACGGGGTACGGGACCGGGTTGATCCCCGTCGAGAGGTCGAGCCAGGGTTTCGGCGCGTCGGGAAAGGCTTGTCGGAGCCCTCCGAGATCGCCGCCATGGGCGATCGCGGCGGGCTCCCGCGCGGAAAACTTCCACCCCGAATGATCCATCCGCCTGAAACGCTCGCCGTGCTGGCCCTCGCCCTCGGGATCGAGGCGGCGGCCGGCTATCCGGACGCGCTCTACAGGGCGGTCGGCCACCCTGTCACCTGGATCGGCCGGCTGATCGCGGCGCTGGAGCGGAACCTCAACCGCGGCTCAGCGCGGCGTCGCCGGATCGCGGGCTGCCTCGCTTTGGCGCTGCTGCTCGCCGCGGTGGGCTTGTCGGCGCTGGCCCTGACGGCGCTTGCTGGCCTCGCCGGTCCCCTCCCCGGCTTGGTCCTGCTCGGCCTCGCCTGCGCGAGCCTGCCGGCCCAGCGCAGCCTGCACGACCATGTCGCCGCGGTGGAGACGGCCCTGCGCGGTGGCGGCTTGGAGGCCGGGCGGCGGGCCGTGGCGATGATCGTGGGCCGCGACCCCGAGCGCCTCGACGAACCGGCGGTCTGCCGCGCCGCGATCGAGAGCCTGTCGGAGAACTTTTCCGACGGGATCGTGGCGCCGGCCTTCTGGATCGGCTGCCTCGGCCTGCCGGGCGGTGCGCTCTACAAGGCGATCAACACCGCCGACAGCATGATCGGCCACCGCTCACCCCGCTACGCGGCCTTCGGCTGGGCGGCTGCCCGGCTCGACGACGGCGTGAACCTGCCGGCCTCCCGCCTCGCCGGCCTGCTGATCGCGGGGGCGGCGCTCCTGCGCGGGGCCGATGCACGCGGTGCCGTCCGGGCGATCGCCCGGGATGCCCGCCGTCACCGCTCGCCCAATGCCGGGTGGCCGGAATCCGCGATGGCCGGGGCGCTCGGCCTGAAGCTCGCGGGGCCGCGGGTCTATGACGGCTCCCTCGTGCCCGACGCCCATATGGGCGACGGCCGGGCCGCGGCCACCGCCGACGACATCGTCCGGGCGCTGGTCCTCTACCGCACGGCCTGCTGGATCCAGGGCGGACTCGTGCTCGCGCTGCTCGGCCTCTGGCTGGCGATAGCCGGCTGATCGTTGCGTCCTGGTTTCGAAAGGTCGAGATCTTTCGCGGGTCCAGGGCAGAGCCCTGGAACTCGTCAGGGCCTTGCCCTGACAACCCACCAATGGGCGTCAGCCCTTTGGAAACCGGGGATCGCCGTCAGGCGTCCTGCGGTTCCCGCTGGGTGGCCGCGCCCGGGTGGTGCGCGGCCCGCAGGGAGGCCGCCATGGCGTTGAGCCGGCCCTGCGGATCCTCCGGCTGAATCACCCCGGCCGACATCACCAGCTTGGCCGCGTCATCGACGCTGATATGAAGCTCCACCACCTCGGCACGCGGCAGATAGAAGAAGAATCCCGTCGTCGGGTTCGGCGCGCAGGGCAGGAACACCCCGACCATCTCGTCCGCGGCGGCGCCCCGGGCCCGGAGCGCGCCCTCGACCTCGGGGGCGGCCGGGGCCGACAGGAACACCACCGACCACGTGCCCTTCACGGGGAACTCCACCAGCCCGACCGTGCGGAACGAGGTGCCGTTGGCCGAGAACAGGGTCTCGAAGATCTGCCGCAGGCCCTTGTAGAGGCCGGAGATCACCGGGGTCCGGGCCAGCAGCACCTCGCCGAACTCGATCACCGAGCGGCCCACGAGGTTGGCGGTGAGGAAGCCGAGCAGCGTCACCGCCAGGAACGCGATGACCAGGCCGAGCCCGGGAATCGAGAACGGCAGGTAATGGTCCGGCAGGTAGCTCGCCGGCACCAGCGGCTTCACGAAGGAATCGATCAGCGCGATGAACCACCACGTGATGTAAGCGGTGATCGCCAGGGGCCCGGCCACGATGATGCCGGTGAGGAAGTAGGTGCGCAGCCGACCCCGGGCGCTGACCCGGGTCTTGGGGATTCCACCGGGCGCGGCGGCGTCGGGCTCGGGAACCTGGATCGGCGATGGACTCGGCGCCACGGCTGTCCTCTCGGCCGCACGAGGCGCGGCGATCCTGCTGCGGGGGTCGTCCCCCACTGGCACAGGTAGCGGCTGCGCTTGCCGGTCTCAAGGGCGGCCCGTTTCACGCACGGGCCGTCCTCCGTTGCAGTCAGGTGCGCGACCCGGGCAGATCGAGATCCGGCATCGCGTCCCGGGGAATCACGGCGCCGCGATACCCGATCACGGCGCCGGCGAGGCGATGAGCCCGGGCCGCGGCCGCCTCCGGGTCCAGCCCGGCGAGGCGGGCGGCGAGATAGCCCGCCGCGAAGCTGTCGCCCGCAGCCGTCGTGTCGACGACCCGGGCGACCGGACCGGCCGGCACCACCGAGTCGGACGTCCCGTGCAGCACCCGGACCACGGGTGCGGAGCCGAGCGAGGTCTTGAGCACGATCTCGGCTCGGCCCCGGTGGCGCAGCACCGCATCCTCGCCCTCCGTGCCGAACAGCCAGTCCAGATCCTCCACGGAGGCGAAGATCAGGTCGGCCTGCGCCAGGGCCTCCCGGAACGCGGCCTGCGCGACTTCCCAGACGGGCCAGCCGCGAGGCCGGTAATTGGTGTCGAAGGCGACGCGCCCACCCCGGGCGCGCAGGGCCCCAAGGGTCTCGAACAGGGCCGCGCGGCCGGTCTCGCCGTAGAGCGAGAGGCTGATGCCGGAGAGGTAGACGAGGTCGTAGGCCGCCAGGGCCGCCCGGGTCCCGGCCGTGCCCGGCTCGGCGAACAGGTCCCGGGCCGCCGCTTGATCGCGCCAGTAGTGGAAGCTGCGCTCGCCGGCCGGGTCGGTGCGGATGATGTAGAGGCCCGGCATCCGGCCGGGCAGACGCCGGACTTCGCCGAGGCCGATCCCCTCGCGGCCCCAGGCCGCCGCCATCTCGTCGCTCCAGACGTCGTCGCCCAGCGCCGTCACGTAGTCGACCGCGACGCCGAGGCGCGCGAGGTAGAGCGCGGTGTTCAACGTGTCGCCGCCGAAGCCGCGGGCAAGGCTCCCATCCGGCTGCTCCGACAATTCGACCATGCACTCGCCGATGCAGGCGACCCTCATACGGCTCCTCCCTGATGGTCCATTCGCTCCCCCACAATCCGGGACCGCTTGTCAACGGCCTACCACGATTGCGCGAGAACCACGGGTCATGCCCGGTGGAATGATTTGTATCGATCTCGGAAGATCCTTCGCAAAAAATATTATGACATTCAATACAAAATGAAGCGTGTGTCGTAGGAGAAAAGTAATATCAAAGTCCAACGCCTTGCTGTCATGTCGAGCCGTATCAAAAAATATTGAATATATTTTGCATAAGGGGATCGGAGATGCGACGGTCGCATTAGTATGAGTTATGAGGCGACCCTGCGGTGCGGTTCGGTCCCCGGCCGACGCGCGCCTCGTCCGGCGTCGGTTTCTGCATCCGCCCTCGGAGGGGAATGGGCGGGCGGGGGATGTCTTCGTGTTTGAGGAGCCGTGTCGGTTCTGCCCGCCGGCATGTTCGTTGTTGCGAGCCAAGAGGGGCTATGAAATGCTTTTCGCGGATCTTCTTCCGATCTCCGACGAGCATCGGGTCTTGTCACGCAATCGTCTCATCATTGAGTCGACACACGCCCGGTGTGGCGGTCGCTCGAACGATCCAGGCACTCTGGTATGTTTCATTCTGCTTTAAGCGCCCTGACATTCTCAGCCGGGGAATTCCTGACCATTACGGAAAGTCGAGGCGTCAGCGGCGCCTGGAGCTGGGTTTTCGCGGGTGGTCAGCAGATCTGGTCGCCGGGATTCTACCGTCTGCTCGGTCTCGTGCCCAATGCCACGAAGGCGAGCTACGAGCTGCTGCTCTTCCTGGTCCATCCGGAGGACCGGCACCGGTTGCCGTCCCTCGCCGATGTCCGGCAGGGTCATGTGCCGGGGGAAACGATCGTTCGGGTCATCCGCCCGAACGGCACGCAGCGCACCCTGTCGCTGGCCATGGAGGCACGCTTCTCAGCCGAGGGGCGGCCCGTGGCGGTCAGTGGCACGGCGCTCGACGTGAGCGACCGCGAGCAGCGGGTCCATGCGCGGCATGACGAGCGGCGGCGACGGGCCGCGCTCTACCAGACCCAGCATTTCGCGAGCTTCTGGGTGGGCGTCGACCGCATCCGCGAATTGCCGTTCGAGATGGCGCAGGTCCACGGCCTGCCGTTCGAGGAGATCTGCATCGATCCCTTCCTCATGATCGTGCCCGAGGAGCGCACGGCCTTCCGGGCGATGGCCGAGGAGCACATCGAGCAGCGGACGCTCTACCAGGCGACCGCCCATGAACGCCTCGCCAACGGGGAGCTCGTCCACTTCCGGATCTTCACGATACCGATCTGGGATCCCGACGGGACCTATCTCGGCCGATGCGGTCTCAAGTATCCGCTCGGCGCCGGCGTCCTGATGCCGGCCCCCCTGCGGGCAGGCTTCGAGCAGTCCGTGGCCGGCCACCACCTGCGCGCCGCGCGGGCCATGCTGGACTGGTCGATGATGGATCTGGCCCAGGCGAGCAACCTGTCGCATTCGACGGTCCGGCGCCTGGAGGAAGACAGCGAGCACCGTGGCAGCCGTTCGCGTCTCCAAGCGGTCGAGGCCTTGCGCCACGCAGGCGTGCGTTTCGTCATCATGGATGACGGGACCCTGGCGGTCGCCAAGGCCTGAGACCAAGGCCGCCGCGGAATCAGGCCCCGGCGATGCGCGTTCCGGGCTGGCGGCGCCGCGACCGATCCCGACCCGACCCGACCCCATCGGGCCTGTCGCTGATCGTGCGGCCCTGTCCTGTGGCTCCGGTATCGCGTGCCACGTGCCGGAGCGGCTGCGTTGTCGTGGCCCGGAGGCCTGCCCGGCCGCCTTGCCGAGCCCCCTCGACAAGGCGGATTCCGGATTTCCCGGGGCATCGGATCCCGGTCGCGCGTCGCCCCGACGCGAGGCTCCGGCGGCCGGCTCGCGCCGGTTGCCGGCTCGCACCGGTTGCCGGCTCGCGCCGGTGCCGGTGACGAAGTGACCGCGCGGCCAGGCCGGCCTCAGGCCGCCTTGTGGCCGAGCTGGATCGCCTTGGCGATCTCGGACCGCTTGGCGGCGTAGCCCGGGGCGACCATCGGGTAATCGGCCGGCAGGCCGTACTTGGCCCGGTACCGCTCGGGCGTCAGGCCATGGGCGGTGAGGTGGCGCTTCAGCGTCTTGTAGGGCCGGCCGTCGATGAAGCTGATCAGGCCGTCATGCTGGATCGACGCCTCGATCTGAGCCGCGCTCGGTCCGGTCCAGGCGGAGCCCGACGTGCCGTTCTGCAGAACCGTGATGGCCGTGTGAACCTGATCGATCAGAGCCGGCAGTTCCCCCGCGCCCACCGCGTTCCGCGAGACGTAGGCCGCGACCAGAGAAGCCGTGCACTTGATCAGATCGGTATTGAGATCTGAAGACTTTTCATACAGGTCAATCGTGTTCATGAAGGTCCCCCAGTTACGCGACGAAGCAAAACAATCCAGATAGAAGCGGAAACCGATGATTGGATCGGAATTCCCCCACCAGACTCCTGCCGGACTGCTTCTGATATGCCAACATTGGCACCTAATGATACAAAATCGGGACTAAATGTCTACCATTTCGCTAGTGATATTCTTTGAGCAGTTTCTGATCGTCTGCGTTAAAATGAGGTTGTGCGTCAAATTATTGCAACAAATATTGTGCACGTCTCACGATTGAATGGCATCGGTCCGACGATGACTTCAAACGGGCATCCGATGACCAGCCGTGAACGTGCGAATCAGTCACGAGATGGGCGGCGGCGCGGCGTGTCGGGCCGGTGGGCGCGTCGTGCGGGCGTCGGGACCGAGATCAATAGTCTGGAGGTCTAGAGCTGCTCGAAACCATTCGCGGGACGCCGTTCGCTCGGGGACAGATGCCCGGTCCGGCCCAGGGAAATCGCAGACAATTCACGACATGACCGAGGGGGTGACAATCGGCGCGCGTGCGATGATGTCCGCCCGGGTGGGATCCGGCGACGCGGCGGTTCTTCAGATGTCGTAAAGATTATCCCGTCGCGGATCGGGCGCGCTGCCCCCTGTCTGGTTTTCGTTAAGAAAGTCGTCAGCCCCATTGTGGAAGTTGCATCCGGAGAACCGTGCAAAACTTCCGATTATCGACTGTTTCGCGTCCCGCCATTTCGGTCCGGACGCGTCTGTGCGAGAGATCCTTCTCTGCGCATCCTTGAGGCCGACCGTTCATGTCCGGACCGCGTTCGACGTCCCTTCCGCGCTCCCCCGCCGTGCCGACCGAGTCCGGGATTGCGGATCCGGTCGGCGGCCGGATGGCGCCGCTCTGGCTGTTGCTCGTGGGACGCGCGGCGGTGGGCCGGCACTGGCGCTTCCTCCTGTCGGTCGGCCTCCTGTGGGCGCTCGCCGGCATCGTCGTGGTGGTCGATTCCCTCGACGGGGCGATCCACGTCCCGGACCGGTGGTTCGGCGTGATCCTCCTGATCGACGGCCTGATCTCGCTGGCGGTCAGCGCGCTCGTCACCGGCACCGCGCGCCGGATGCGCCTGTTCCAGGGCGTGCTCCTGACCGTCATGGCCGTCCTGATCCTGATGGCCACGCGGCACAGCAACTTCCTGCTCGCCATGATCTTCGGCATCGCCTTCACGGTCGACGGCCTGGTCCGGGTCACGATCGCGAGCCTGCTGAAGTTCGCCGGCTGGCGGGCCTCGGTCGCTCTGGGCGCGCTCAGCATCGCGTTCGGCGTGTTCCATCTCCAGCCGTGGCCGACGTGGTATGCCGGCACGGTCGGCTACTGCATCGGGATGTTCCTGATCCTGAGCGGCGCCAACCTGACGCTGATCGGCCTCCGGGCGCGGCACCTGCGCCGCGCCGCGCCGGAGCCGGACGCGGCCGAGCCCGGCAGCCTGACGGTCTATGTCTGGACCCCGACCGGGCAGGCGACCACCCCGGCCAGCCAGCGGCTGATCCGGCGCTACGTCGCCTCGGTCGATCAGGCCGGCCGGTTCTCCACGGGCCACGCGGCCCTGGGCCAGAGGGCTTCGGGCCACGGGGACGACCTCTATATCAGCCACTATCCCGCGGTGGAGATCGACCGTTCGCCCGACAATCTGCGCTCGACCCTGCGCGCCGGGCCCGAGAACGACGTGCCGGGGCGCTTCCTGCCCTCCCATGACGCGGAGGTGGCCGATTGGTGCCCACCCACCGTCGCCGTCACCCTGAACGGCATCGATGCCGCGCGGCTCCGGGCGTTCTGGGCGGAGTATCGCCAGGACACCACCTACAACTTCATCAGCCGCAACTGTTCGACCACGGCGGCCCGGGCGCTCGACGTCGCGATCGAGGGAGCGTTCAGCCGCGGCGGCCATCCCTGGCGGCAACTCGCCACGGCACTGACCACCCCGGAATTCTGGGCCGCCGCCCTGCTGCGCACCGGCGCCCGGTCGATGACCTGGACCCCGGGCCTCGTGCTCGACTATGCGCGGGCGCTCAGCGCCCTGATCGATCCGGCCTCGCCGGTGCCGTCCATCGCGTGGCGGCGCGTCGGCTGGCGGCTCCTCCGCAACTGGCGGGCGCGGTCCCTGGCCCGGCTGCACCAGATCACCGGGCGCCGCACCCTGCCGGATGCCGGGCCGACCGAGGCCTGAGCGCGGCCCCGCCCGCGTCCGGATCGGGCGTGGCCGCTCAGCGCGATGACGCCCCGGCGAGGTCGGCCGCGATGGCCTGCATCACCGCCAGCGTGTCGAGCTCGTCCTGCTCGGCCCCGTGGTCGCTGAGCTTCACGATCACCGTGCCGGCCCGGCGGTTGACGTAGACGTACTGCCCATAGACGCCGATCGCCGAGATGTCGTCGTCGTCGCCCCCCGGCGCGTGCCACCACTGGGCCGAGTATGGCCAGCCGTCGACCGCGCGCTTGGCCGGCGTCATGATCCGCTCGATCCAGCGCGCCGGGATGATGCGGTTCTCCCCGGCCCGGCCCTGGTCGGCCACGAGCAGCCCGAGGCGGGCGAAGTCGCGGGCGGTGGCGTTGATGCAGCAGAACGCCTTCTCGATCCCCCCGGGCCGGTCGAGGTTCCACGTGGCGTCGGCCTGGGCGCCCATCGGCTTCCAGATCCGCTCCGAGAGGATGTCGGCGAGCGGCCGGCCCTCGGTCCGGGCGAGGATCAGGCCGAGGAGTTCGGTGTCGATGCTGCGGTAGCGGCCCTCGCTGCCGGGCTTGAACGCGAGGTGCGCGTGGTCGCGCACGAAGCCCGCGATGTCCTGCGTCAGGTACATCCCGGCGGTGCCGGTCAGGGGGCGCGCGGGATCGTAGTTCTCCGGCACGGCGATCCCGCTCGCCATGTCGAGGAGGTTGCGCACGGTGATCTGGCCGAAGACCGCGCCGTTCTTCAACTCCGGCAGCAGGGCGGAGACGCGATCCGTCTCCGAGAGCCGGCCCTTGGCCACCGCGGTGCCGACCAGGAGCGAGACGATGGATTTCGCCACCGACCAGGACGGGAACAGCGTCGCCGGCCCGGTGCCGGCCCGCTGCCACTCGTGGATCAGCGCCCCGTCCTGCACCACGAGGAACGCGTTGGTGTGGGTCGCGGCCAGCACGTCCCCGAGCGGAACGGTCCGCCCCTTCCAGGGGACCCGATCGAGGATCGGGCGCGGCCGGAACGGCAGGTCCCGGGCCTGATCGGGGGCCTTCACGACCCGGCTCGGGAACCACGGCCCGACCGCGGACGGCTCGATCACGGCGAGCGCCGCCAGGGTGACGGGGTTCGGAACGTTCAGCAGCGCGCAGGCAGCCCAGGCGCAACCCGCGATCGTGGCTGCGCCCGCCGCCGCGATCGTGGCCCAGCGGCGACCCGCGGGGCGGCCCCTGCGCGGTCGGGCCGGACTGTCCGGGAGCGCGGGGGACGCGGTCATGTCG